>JARRLI010000170.1:0-14139 GCA_037387145.1 Robiginitalea sp.
GGACTTTGACAAGGTGTTTTTTGATTTGATGACGGAGGCGGATACCATTTACATGAATACCAATGAACATTACCGGCAGGCTGTGGAGACCGAAACACGTGAAATGCGGTTTATCAGATCCTGCAAGGAAAAATATCCGGCCCACCAGGTAGCCAAAAGCAATCCCATCCTCCAGCAGATCCGGGGGATAAAGGAGGCAGAAGAAATAGCGCTTATGCGCACGGCCTGTGGAATTACCGAAAAAGGCTTCAGGAGGGTGCTTAAATATTTGCAGCCAGGGGTATGGGAGTATGAAATTGAGGCCGAATACCTTCACGAATTCAGTCGGAACCGTTCCAGGGGATTTGCCTATACTCCCATTATCGCTTCGGGCAACAATGCCAACGTCCTTCACTACATCGAAAACAATCAGCAGTGTAAGGACGGGGATCTGATCTTGATGGATGTGGGTGCAGAATACGCCAATTATTCCAGTGACATGACCCGCACTATTCCGGTCAGCGGGCGGTTCACCAAACGGCAACGCGCAGTTTACGAAGCAGTACTTAAGGTTAAAAACGAGGCGACCAAAATGCTCGTCCCGGGAGCCATCTGGGCGGACTATCACAAGGAAGTTGGTAAAATCATGACGTCTGAACTGCTTGCACTGGGCCTGCTCGACAAGGCAGATGTGCAAAACGAGAATCCTGACTGGCCGGCTTACAAGAAGTACTTCATGCACGGCACAAGCCATCACATTGGGCTAGACACTCACGATTATGGTGAATTGAAAACTCCCATGAAACCCAACATGGTTTTCACCGTAGAACCGGGCATTTATATTCCAGATGAAGGATTCGGAATTCGCCTGGAGGATGATGTTGTCATTAAGGAATCCGGGGAGCCTGTGAACTTAATGAAGAATATACCGATCGAGGCAGATGAAATCGAGGAGTTGATGAATGCCTGATATCAAAAGGACTTCCTGATAAAACGTAAAAAGCCCGGCAGTTTCGCCGGGCTTTTTAGTGTGTGCCTTGAGCAATTTACTATTGCTCTACAAAGAGATAATTGAGGTTTAACTCATTGAAGGCCTTGTTAAAACCGGCAATCTCCTCATCTACCATTTTGTCGAAGGCGTTGAGCTCTTTATTGATCGCTGCGCTCAACTCATTTTTAACAGCGATGTCCTGGGTTGTAGGCGGAAAATCATCCAGGGCTACCAAACTGTTGAGATGCCCCAGTTTGTTGGTCAGGCGAATCGGAAAATTCAGGGGGTCCTGTCCGCTCCGGTTTTGAGTTTGGTAAAGGGCTTTTTCGATTTCCCCGAATCCTTCTTTCATTTTTTCCGCTCGCCCAACAAGGTCTGCAGTAGCCTCATTTCCCTTGTACTGTTTTATGAAGGAATCCAGCTGCTCATTCACCTTCCGAATCTTCTTGATAGACTGGTGAGCCCTGTCAACCGTAGTATTGATATCGGTTATGAAATCATACTGGACCTGCATATCTGCTACGGAAACTTCGGCCCTGGGGTCCGGGATTATTTTAAATTCCTGTGTAAGGGATTCGCCCCCCGTATTTAAATGGACTTTGTAAGAACCGGGAACGGCTTTTGCTCCATTGAGATTTGCCCACCACAAAATCATTCCGTCTAACCTTTCAGCACCTTTGCCCCGGGTATCCCAAACATGGGTATTCCCCCCTTTTTCAACCGTTAGTTTCTTGTCTTTCTCCTTTGAAAAGGTACTGTAATTAGCCAGGGTATCACCGGCCATAGTGGTATAGGTGATTGAAACGCTGTCTTTTTCGGAAAAATCCTTAATAAAGAAATGGGTCACCACTCCGTTTGGCGGATTCTGTCCGGAAATCAGGGATGGCGTGCTTGCAGCCCCTCCCTTAGTCCGGTATGAGTCCTTGGGCTTATATAAGATGGCCGCGGCATTTTTGCTGGCTTCTTCTAATTGATGCAGCAAGGTGAGGTCATCCAGAATCCAGAGACTCCGTCCCTGTGTGGCGACGATCAGATTATCATCCTTTATCGTGAGATCCGTTATCGGAACAATGGGTAAATTCAATTGAAAGGGATTCCAGGAAGCCCCATCGTCAAACGAGATGTACATGCCGGTTTCTGTTCCCGCGTACAACAAACCTTTCCGTTTTGGATCCTCTCGGACTACTCGGGTAAAGTGTTCCCCGTCAATCCCATCTGTTATTTGCGACCATGTTTTTCCATAATCTGTGGTCTTATACAGATAGGGCTTGAAATCTCCCAGCTTATAACGCGTTGCTGCCACATAACAGGTGCCTTCATCAAAGGCCGAAGGTTCAATACTGTTAATCATATTCCATTCGGGCATTCCAGAAGGGGTTACATTTTCCCAGTTCTGCCCTCCGTCCCGGGTCAAATGAATCAAACCATCATCGCTACCTACCCACATGAGCCCTTCTTTTAAAGGGCTTTCATTAGCAGCGAAAATAGTACAGTAGTATTCCACCCCTGTGTTATCCTGGGTAATCGGACCGCCGCTTGAGACCAATTTATCCGGGTCATTTCGCGTGAGGTCCGGAGACAACAATTCCCAACTTTGACCTTCATTCGTGCTCATGTGCACATGATTTGAGAAAGTATAGAGCTTCTTGGGGTTGTGCCGGCTGAAAATGATCGGAAAGTTCCATTGGAACCGATACTTCATTCCTTCAGCTCCATATCCCATTGGGTTATCCGGCCAGACATTGATTGCGCGAACAGTTCCGGTTTCGTGATTTACCCGGGTTAGAAAACCTCCATAACTACCCCCATAGACGATGTCGTTGTTTTCAGGATCTACAGCAATATGGGCGCTTTCGCCTCCTGCAGTTTCTTCCCAGTCATCATCACTTATGCTTCTCCCATCGGATCGGTGTCGTATTCGAATCGTAGAATTATCCTGCTGCGCCACGTAGATACGATATGGATGGGCGTTGTCCGTTGTGACTCTGTAAAATTGGGCTGTCGGTTGGTTGTAATAGGTGCTCCAGGTCGTTCCCCCGTCGTAGGAAACCTGCGCTCCTCCGTCGTCTCCTATGATCATACGGTTCGGATCCTCCGGGGCTATCCATAAATCGTGATGATCGCCATGGGGGGCATTGAAGGTGTTGAATGTCTTTCCACCATCAGTAGATTTATGATATCGCACATTGAGCACATAGACGACATTCTCATCATGCGTGTCCGCATAAATACGGGTATAATACCAAGCCCGTTGACGCAATTTACGCTCACTGTTGACCTGCGACCAGGTTTTCCCGCCATCTTCCGATCTATAGAGGCCGCCCTTGTCCTTGTTTTCAACAATAGCCCAGACGCGCTGTGAATTCACAGGGGATACCGTTACCCCAATGATGCCAAGGGTTCCTTCGGGAAATCCTTTATTCGTCGAGATTTCTTTCCAGGTTTCACCACTATCGGTAGATTTCCAAAGTGCCGAACCTTCCCCTCCACTACTCAGGCTATACGGTGTTCGCTGTACCCTCCAGGTACTTGCATAGAGGATCCGAGGATTTGTAGGATCCAGGGTCAGGTCTACCGCCCCCGCCTGATCGTTTACAAAAAGGACCTTTCGCCAGCTTTTTCCGCCATCCGAACTTTTATATATACCACGGTCTTCTGTGGGCTTGTAGATATTCCCGAGGACTGCGGCATAAACGATGTCGTGATTGTTTGGATGAACTTTCAATCGTGGGATGTGACGTGTTTTCTCCAGTCCGGCTTGTTCCCATGTTTTGCCCGCATCAACGCTTTTCCAAACCCCATAGCCCGAAGAGACATTCCCCCGAACGGTTTTTTCACCCCCGCATACTTAGTGGACATTTGTGTCACTTTGTGCCACTTCCAGAGCTCCATGAGTCCCGCCATAGTAACCATCTGAATTATTCTGCCATTCCCGACCCCCATCAATGGTACGCCATACACCACCTCCTGCTGCGCCTCCGAAATAAAAGAGATTTGGTTTGCCGGGCACTCCGGTGACTGCCGCGGAACGCCCTCCCCGGAAAGGACCCACCAGACGATACTCCATGGAGGAATAAAGGGATTCTGGATACGTATCTACATCGTTATTCTTATTTCTTCTTTGTCCTTCGGTGTTTAAAGGCAAAAGGCAAAGAGAAAGAAGCAAGAGCATTGCTTTCAGGAAGGAATTTTTCATGGTATTAATGTTTGATTTAATCAACCTTAAATGTAGTGAATTAGTTCTTTTCCCTCTGGAATTATCACGAAGATTGCTTATTACCGCTTATTTGATCAGGAAATAGAATTGACTTCTCAGTGATTACAGGTCCATGTGGAAATTAGTTACAACAATGCTTCCTCTCATTGGGCCGGTTATTTTATGTATCTTTTGAAAAAGTAGTCAGATGAAACTTGCAAATTTTTATTTTGTGTTGGCCGTTCTAGCCCTTTTGGTCGCGTGCCAGCCGCGCCAGCCAGAAATCCGCGCTGATGAGAACGAACAAGGGTTATTTGAAAAATCATTTATCGACATGCATGATGGGTATTCAGAAGCGGTGGTGGTAACTGCTGGCGAACTCAAAACCATTTATATTTCCGGACAGGTTGGGGAGGGATCGAACTTGGATGCCCAGATGCGTGCTGCTCTGGCAGGGTTGAAATCGGTTCTGGGCAAAGCTGGAGGCACGATGGACGATGTGGTCAAAATGAACACATATATCGTGGATTATGGTCCTGAGACCCTGGAGATTTTCCGCAGGGTTCGAAAGGAAGAGTTAGGCGATGCAGACATGCCGGCCAGCACACTGGTAGGAGTTGAGGCCCTGGCCCTGCCGGGATGGTTGATCGAGATCGAAGCAATTGCTGTAATGCCCGTGCAAGCCGGGGAGTAGAGGTTTTCAATCTGGACGATATATGAAATGGACAGATATTCCGCAAAAATGGTTGCGGATTGGATTTATTCTGGGGGTACTCCTCTTTATCTTACCTGTCTTCCCTTGGGGGCTTTGGAGGTGATTCCGAACTTTCACCCTGGTGGGGGCTTTTGATAGCACCATATCCGGCAGGCTGGTTGTTTATCCTCGGCCTGTTGTTTTTAAGGTTGTTTGCCAAGGGGAGGCCCTCTGGCTGAATTGCGTTTCAGATGGGATATAGGGGAATTAAATAATAGCAAAAGGACCTGCCAGCAGCCGGGGCGGTATCTGGTTAAATTAATGTTGTTAACTTTCCCAATTGGTTAGAAAGAAAGGTTGTTTCTATGCGAAGAATCGGTTATCTATTAATAATATACCTTGTATTGATGAAGCCTGTATATAGCCAGCAAGAACGAATCCGAGATTTTGGTATTGAACTCGGAGTCCTTCCTACAGGTCCCCTTAATTCCATTACTGATGTCCCGGGAGTTCGGGTCGGGCATACTACTTTGATCCTTGGGGATTCTGTTCGTACAGGGGTCACCGCGATCCTGCCTCATGAGGGAAACCTGTTCCAGGAAAAGGTCCCGGCGGCTGTTTATGTCGGCAATGGTTTTGGAAAACTGGCCGGCATCACCCAGGTGGAGGAGCTCGGAACTCTTGAAACCCCTATAGTTCTGACCAACACCCTTAGCGTGCCAACGGCCATGAACGCGGTGATAACCTATACGCTTAATCAGACTGGCAATGAAAACGTGCGCTCGGTCAATGCTGTGGTCGGGGAAACCAATGATGGGCGGCTCAATGATATTCGGGGCAGGCACGTGCATGAGTCTCATGTATTGGAGGCCATTAGGGATGCCGGTATCGGCCCTGTAGAAGAAGGGAATGTCGGAGCCGGAACGGGCACAGTGGCTTTCGGTTACAAAGGCGGAATAGGAACGGCTTCCCGAAAAGTACCGGTAAAAGCAGGCGGATATACCATAGGAGTGCTGGTCCAGACCAATTTTGGTGGTATTCTTACCCTGGATGGACACAACCTTGCCAAAGACCTCGACAGGATTCCAGACAGCTATAAGGAAGATACATACGGTTCCTGCATGATGGTGGTCATGACCGATGCGCCCCTGAGTGCAAGGAATTTAAAACGTCTGGCCAAACGCTGCATGCTGGGCCTTGCCCGTACAGGGGGGATAGCCTCGAACGGAAGCGGAGATTATGTGATTGCCGTTTCGACCGCTGCAGAGAATCGGGTCAAATACATCCCTGATAGCAACCTTGCAGAATCACTGACAGTTCACAATGATTTTATGTCTCCGCTATTTCTTGGGGCTGTCGAGGCCACAGAGGAGGCAATCTGGAATTCGCTTTTTGCCGCAAGACCTATGACAGGGTTCAAAGGCACGCAAGTAGAAGCGCTGCCCATATCCAAAATCTTGAGTTTGCTGGGATATTAGCCTCTCAGGCCAAATTTATGTCAATCGGAAATCTGTCCTTCCGGGGCGGTAAGTTTCCGGACAATCTCCCGTTTCAGATAATATCCTGTTACCAGGGTAGCCAGTATATCTGCAATTGCAAAACTGACCCATACGCCAATTTCCCCAAAGACAAATGGCAGCGTAAGAATCAGTGGAATGAAGAAAAATCCCTGTCGGGTGAGTGTAAGTAAAAGGGCAGGAACAGCCTTGCCAATGGCTTGAAAGTAAGCGGCTCCAATTAATTGGAGAGCAATAACAGGGGTGGCTGCAAACACCCAGCGCATGGCCGATGGCGTATGTTCAAGCACGAAGGCATTGGAGGCTAGTTCCACGGCGGTCATGTCTGGCCGGTCACTAAGGAATAATCCCGCAATCTCTGCCGGGAACACCATCAGAACTACAAATACCAGAGAAGCTACCAGGGCCGCATATTTAATGGCTGTGTAAATGGATTCTTTTACTCTGGCGTATCTGTGTGCGCCATAATTGTAACCGGCAATGGGGAGGAATCCCTGGGTGACCCCGAAAACGGGAAAAAGGGCAAACATAAGCATACGTCCAATAATGGCGTAAACTGCTACCATGGCCTCTCCCCCCAGATCAAAGAGGATATTATTCATAAGCAGATACGTAATTGAAGTGACTGCCTGCCGGGCAAGGGTTACAAACCCAAGGCCTCCGATCTCTTTTAGCAAATAGCGGTTCAGTCCAAAATGGGGCCAGCCTATCTTTAATTCTGAATTCTGAGACAGGAAAAACCAGAAGATATAACCAAAACAACCCTGTAGTCATTTTGGAAAAACACCGCCCTGTAGCGATTTGATAATTGAAAAGGGAATAAAAAAAGTAGTGATTGGAACTACAGATCCTTTTGCTAAAGTTTCAGGTCGAGGTATAAAAAAACTGATCATTGCGATCATTGCAAACCGCGGTTTTCCCTCTGCACGGATCACTGTATTACCCATCATGCAGAGCGCCAGAAAAGGCACCCCGTACAATACAATGGTGTAGTAGATCTTTGCAAGATCAAAGATCTGTCCCTTCCCTCCGAAAGCAGGAATAAGGGAATCGACGAAATAAAGCCCCAGGGCCACCATGGAACAGGTAACTAGTAGGGTCAGGGTAATCTGATTGCCAAAATTCTTAAGGGCCTTTTCCCATTGTCCAGCTCCCAGTGCACGGGATATTATGCTGCTGCCCCCTATGCCTATGGCCATGCCCAGGGCGGCTATAAAGAAAGAAACAGGAAGTACAACGTTGATGGCAGCGATGGCAATGGAACCAATCCAATTTCCAACGAAAATGGTATCCACAAGGATGTTCAGGCTCATTACAAGAATGCCAATCGAGGCAGGCACTGCCTGTTGTATCAGCAACTTTCCGATGGGTTGGGTGCCCAGGTATTCTGAGGAAACTCTTGACATAGGCCAGAAAATGAACTTTGCAAAACTAGGGCTTCTTGGGGAGTCTGAGGTAAGGGGAGGGTTCAAATCCGGTCCATGAAGAATCAGGGGGGATTCCCCTCCCTCCCCAGTCTTAAATTTACCGGGGGGCACTGCAAAACCCCTTCAAAAAGCTATAAAAAAATCAAGGGAACACTTAATACCCTGCTGCCTGACCGTCTTTTCTGCTTTCGGAAGCCCCCCGGAAAACTTTGTTTTTTGCATCCCAGAGGATGGCCTGATACCCTCCGTAGACCCCCCTGGCATATCGAACCTGGTGCCCACGGTCCATGAGGCCGCGTATGGTTTTATAGGTAATCCCGGATTCAATCCGAACAGCGCCATTGTCTTTGTTCTCCCCTGTAGGAGTAGCTCCGCCCGTATGGTCCCATCGGGGAGCATCGCCTGCTTCCTGCAGGTTCATGCCAAAATCGATGAGATTCATGACGATCTGTGTATGTCCTTGTGGTTGAAAATCTCCTCCCATAACCCCGAAACTGACCCAAGGGTTTCCATCTTTGGTGATAAAGGCGGGAATAATAGTATGGAAAGGTCTTTTGCCCGGTTCATAAGTATTGGCCTGTCCTTCTTTAAGACTAAACAATTCGCCCCTGTCCTGTAACATGAATCCTAACCCGGGAGGTGCCATTCCCGAACCCATTCCCCGGTAATTGCTTTGGATAAGGGAGATCATGTTTCCTTCTGAATCTGCAGCAGTCATATAGATTGTTTCTCCGGCACTTATTTCCCCTGCAGTGTATTTTCCAGCTTTTTTCTGAATGAGTCCGCGTCTTTCATCTGCATATTGATCAGACAACAGGGTGTTTACGGGTATATCGGCAAAATCGGGGTCGGCATAATATTTTGCACGGTCTTCAAAAGCTAGTTTTTTGGCTTCGGTAAAAAGATGCAAGTGTTCAGCACTTCCAAATGGGATGTTGGAAAAATCGTAACCCTCCAGGATCTGCAACATTTGAAGGGCTGCAATTCCCTGGCCATTAGGGGGGAGCTCCCAGACATCATAGCCGCGATAATTTACAGAGACCGGAGTCACCCATTCTGAAGTATGTCCGGCAAGATCTGCTTCCGAGAGAAATCCTCCCTGGGATTGAATGAAATCGGCTATGGTGGTGGCGATCTTTCCCCTATAAAAAGCATCGCGCCCACCTTCGGCCAGCTGTCGATATGTGTTTGCGAGAAAGGGATTCCTGTAGATTTCACCTTCCTTAGGGAGGCGGCCGCCGTTCTGGTCGATATAGGTTTCGCGTATATTCGGTAATCCACGACTTTCATAAAGGGGAACCGACAAATTCATGTACCAGGCAACTAATTGCGTTAATGGGAAACCCTTCTCGGCATAGTTGATGGCAGGACTTAGAATGTCCTTTATTGGCATGCTTCCGAATTTGCCGTGCAATTCAAACCAACCATCCACCGCCCCCGGAACGCTGACGGGTAGAGGTCCCAGTGCCGGTATTTTATCCAGTCCTTGATTTTTGAATTCCTCCAGGGTGAGGTTTTCGGGAGAACGACCACTGGCATTCAGGCCGTAAAGTTTTTTGGTTTTAGCATCCCAGACAATTGCAAAGAGATCCCCGCCAATTCCGCATCCGGTGGGCTCCATCAACCCAAGAGCTGCATTGGCAGCGATAGCTGCATCGATGGCATTACCTCCTTTTTTCAGAATATCCAGACCTACCTGGGTGGCAAGCGGATGGCTGGTTGCAATCATACCATTCTGTGCCAGAACCTCTGATCGGGTAGCACCGGGGTCTCCGACAATCCGGTCCTGGGCCGATAAAATGGCAAATCCGAGCAAAAACATTGTGAAGCTTAAGAACGATTTCATTATGAATGGGTTTACAGTAGAACTAAATGTACGCATTTTTAGAGCTTTCGGAAGTAGGAAACATATAGGGATAATTGATGAAATGACTAATCATTGGGGGATGCGCCCCCACCCCAAAATCAATATACCTCCAATACCTGCAAACAACAAGCGCAAAGACCCATGCAGATCATCTAAACCGGCAGGGCACCACTTTCCTCCCACTCATTGATCCACTTGCTCATAAGGCGGACCCAGTCCTCCCGGTCGTTCAGGCAGGGGATATGTATGTATTCCTTTCCCCCGGCCTCTTCGAATTCCTCTTTGCCTTCCATGGCAATCTCCTCGAGGGTTTCCAGACAATCACTGATAAATGCCGGAGTGATGACTGCAAGACGGGTTTTTCCTTCTTTTGCAAGGCGTTCGAATTCGTAATCCGTATAGGGTTTCAGCCATGGATCCCCGGCTAAACGACTCTGAAAAGAGGTGCTTACTTTGTCTTGGGGAAGGTTCAGAGCAGTTTGCACCAAATCGGTCGTATCATAACACTGGTGGCGATAGCATGTATGGTGTGCAACTGAGTTGGTCTTGCAACACGTTCCATCAATTTTACAATGGAAACTTGTGGGATCGGACTTGCGGATATGGCGTTCCGGAATGCCGTGATACGAGAAAAGCACATGATCGTACTCAAAATCCTTTAAATGTTCCTGTATGGAAGCTGACAGCACTTGAATGTAGTCCGGATTCCTGTAGAAAGCGGGAAGGGTTGTGATTTGGAGAGACGGAAATTTTTTTGCCTGCAATTCTAGCGCCTTTACAACCACCGTTTCATAGGAACTCATGGCGTAGTGCGGATACAATGGCACCAGCAAAACCTCATTCACCCCCTTATCTTTTAATTCCTGAAGCCCTTCTTCAATGGAGATGATACCCCGCACGAGGATAGTTCTGAGCCATTTTGGGGCATCGATCACCCGTTCATCCATCAGGAATTCATCGAGATAAGGCTTAACATCTTTAGGGGTCGGGCTGTCAGGTGAGCCCAGGTTTACCAACAATACGCCTTTCATGAATTTGATCTTTTATAGGTTGAGTCGTTTGAAGCCTGTCAAAAATAAGGCTTAAGCAGGTAGAATCCCATATTGGATAAAGGAGTTTCGATTATAGTACAATAAATAAAACCAATTTGGGATTGACATGTAGGGTCCTCGGATTGAAATGATTATTTTACAGCTGCAAATTCAAGTCATGTTTGAACAATTAGTGCCGGATGAACGACTGCGCTCACTGATCATCCTCAGTATCACCCTGCTGATCCTGTTGGGGGTATATCTAATCGTGGCAGCAGTTTTGAGAAGATTTGGCAAGGATCCAAAATATATGATTCCTCCTGATATGATCCGTAGGGTTGCCAAACCGTTGATATTGATACTTTTTTCCATATTGCTCAGGACACAGGCCCTTAGAAGATTACTAGGCCTGGATGAATACGATGACGTAATCATGGAGATCAGTAGTTTGCTCTTTATTTTTGCATTCACCTGGCTAATACTCCGGATCCTGAGGGTGGTGACATTGGAGAGGCTAACAATTTAAAGGCCAGAATTGTCTTTACCCAGTTTACCATTCTGGAACGGATTTTTATTTTCATCATTGTGGTATTGGCCATTGGTGCAGCCCTGATGACTTTTGACAGTATAAAGCAGATTGGCGTCAGTTTATTTGCCTCTGCCGGTGTGGCAGGGATCATTATTGGATTTTCTGCCCAGAAGCTTATCGCTACCGTGATAGCGGGAATTCAGATTGCCCTGACTCAACCAATACGTCTGGACGATGTAGTGATCGTGGAAGGAGAATGGGGCCGGATAGAGGAGATTACCTTAACTTACGTAATTGTGCGAATTTGGGACAAGAGATGCCTGATTCTGCCCACTACCTATTTCATTGACAAACCTTTCCAGAATTGGACCAAAACCTCGACCGACCTGCTGGGCACGGTATTTCTGTATACGGATTATACGGTTCCATTTGGAGCCCTCCGGGAGGAGTTGCAACGCATTGTAGAAAATGCAGAACAGTGGAATGGTGAAGTGGCCAGTATTCAGGTTACGGACTCCCGGGCGGAATACGTGGAGGTCAGGGCTACTGTGAGTGCTGATGACTCAGGTAAGGCGTGGGAGTTGCGGGTGTATGTTCGGGAGAAACTCATTGAATTCCTGCAGAATAATTATCCCCAGAGCATTGCGCATACAAGGGTTTTGCTGAATAAGGACAGGCCTCCTTTAAAATCATAAATCCAGATGTTTATTTTCGGTCTTAAATCCAATAAGATAAAAACAGTCCTTTGCCTCTTTGCCTTCATATGCGTTGGCAGGGTTTGGACACAATCTCCGGAGGTCTTTTGCACCAATGAAGACCGAGAGATATTCAACCGTATTGTACTGGAACTGGATCCTCTGCCTTCCTATCCGATAGGCAGGACTATGGTGGCGACAGGAAGGACATTCCTGGACACTCCCTATGTGCCTGGAACCCTTGAAGTCGGCAGTCCCGAAAGACTTGTTGTAAACTTCCGGGGGATGGATTGCACCACCTTTGTAGAAAACGTACTGGCTTTTAGCAGAATGGTTCAAGTGGGCAGAAAGGACTGGGATGCCTATCTGGCTGAACTTGAACAGCTCCGTTACAGGGACGGGGATCTCAGGGGGTATGCCTCCCGCCTGCATTATTTCACCGACTGGATACAGAATAATGCCCAGAAAGGGCTATTGGAAGATGTCACTAAAAGGATTGGCGGCGTGCTCAGGGATAGGCGCATCAATTTTATGGGAACGCATCCTGACCTATACCCGGCCCTGGCTTCAGAAGAAGAGCTCCGGAGCATCAAACAGGTTGAAGACTCCCTATCCGCTCGTGCATTCTATTTAGTCCCCCAGCATTCAGTAAGATCACAGGAATATTTGATAGAAGAAGGGGATATCATAGCCCTGGCCACCAGTATTCCCGGACTGGATGTTACTCATACCGGAATCGCTCTTCGGAAGGATAATGGAAGGATTTATCTGTTGCATGCCTCCACGCAAGGCAAGGTCATGGTATCGGAAGAGCCCCTGGCAGATTATTTGGAAGGCATAAATTCTAATGTGGGTATTCTGGTAGTACGGCCATTGGAACCGGACTCATAAACCCCAATATCAGCAGAAAATGTCATGGTTCAATACTGCATTGTCTAGTTCTGATCCCTGGATCCTGTTCTGGCTGTTCCTGCTGGGAGTGGTTGCATTTATTTTCTCCACCCTGGCTGGTGGGGGCGGTGCACTTCTGTTATTACCCATTGTCAATGCATTCCTCGGCACTCAGTATACTGCCCCGGTAGTTAATTTGGGTAACTTCATAGGAAGGCCATCCAGGCTGGTACTGTACTGGAAACATATAAACTGGAAGATTTGTTCCTATTATGCTCTTCCTGCGATAGCAGGGGCGTGGTTGGGCGCATGGTTGTTTGGATCTATTCGTGTTTCGGCACTTCAGTTCGTGATCGGGCTTTTCCTGGTGAGCACCTTGTTCCAGTTCCGGTTCGGAAAACGGGAGCGCTCTTTTAATATGAGGGCTTCCTGGTTCGCGCCTCTTGGATTTTTGATATCCGTTATTGGCACCTTGGTCGGTGCTGTGGGCCCGGTGCTCAATCCCTTCTACCTGAATGCAGGCCTAGAAAAGGAATCCCTGATCGCTACCAAAACGGCAAATTCATTCTTTATGGGCCTTGCACAACTCGGGGGATATACTTTTTTTGGTTTGCTGGAAGGGTCCTATTGGGGCTATGGTATAGCCCTTGGGGCAGGAGCCATACTGGGGAATATTTTGGGGAAAAGAATGCTGGGCAGGATTTCTTCAGAAGGCTTTCGCATCCTGCTGATTATTTTTATGGTCTTGTCCGGCCTTATGCTCATTTACACTGCGCTGAAAGCCGGCGGATAATTACTGCCTGAGTCCGAGACAGTAGTGCATGCCTCCCAGCAGATGCTTTCTGAAATTAGGGCTGTCGAAGGCTTCTTCCGTATGCCCCAATCCTGTATAAAAGGAGCGTCCTCCATCGAATTCATGGTACCAGGCGATTGGATGATAGGATCCGTTCTTGCCACCTTCATAGGAGCTTTCATCCAACATCATCAATACAGTTATGCCTTCACGAATATCTTTGAAATTATACCACTCATCAAAATGTATCCATGGGACCTCAAGATCTTTTGTAGCGGGATGATTTTGGTTTATCACCTCTACGCGTGCTGTCTGCTGTTCAGGGTGGCTTTCAAAATAGGCGCCCACCAATTTCCCGTACCAGGGCCAATTGTATTCGGTATCCGTTGCTGCATGGATACCCATAAAGCTGCCGCCATTTTGGATGTAGGACTGGAATGCCTGCTCCTGTGCCGATTCCAGTACATCCCCGGTGGTGCTCAAAAAAACAACCAATTGGTATTTTGATAGATTTTCAGGGTTGAACTTC
>JARRLI010000171.1:0-3937 GCA_037387145.1 Robiginitalea sp.
GCCCTAACGTCCCTTGTGCTTGCAACCACCAGCCTTGCGGCAGCAGCCGGTGGTGTGGGGGCCTTTGTGGTTTCCTCCATTGCTTACAGGAATTTCGACCTGACCATGTTCCTGAATGGTATTCTGGGCGGACTGGTAGGGATCACAGCCGGTGCAGACCTTATGTCACCGAATGAGGCCGTTGCAATCGGCCTCATTTCAGGTGCTATCATTGTAGGGGGGATTGCCTTTATTGATCGGTTACGCCTTGATGACCCTGTTGGCGCCGTCACGGTTCACCTAATCTGCGGGATTTGGGGAACCCTGGCTGTTGGAATCTTCGGGGATAAAGCCGGACTGGAACAGTTGGGCTACCAGCTTATGGGGGTCGGATCAGCGGGTGCTTTCTGTGCTGTTGGGGCGTTCATTATCCTGTTCACTCTCAAAAAGACATTTGGTATCCGTGTTGACAGACAGGAAGAACTCGAAGGGCTCGATCTGCACGAACACGGCATGGATTCTTACGCTGATTTCAGGATGAATCAGCACTAAAATGCAGAAAAAACGGAGCGTTTGGCAGAACGCTCCGTTGGAAATAACCTGTTCACAGACCAATTACTATATAACTAACACTCCTTAAGGAGCTTAATTTATGGAACAATGAAACAGATTAACTATCAAAAATACATAAAATACGCCTTAATTCCATACCTCTTATTGAATGGATTTATACTACGGGCGCAGGATTCTGAAACGGATAAAAAATTCTTCTTCAGTGGTTCAGTGGACGCTTATTACAGGACCAATTTCAATGGCCTCAACAGCACTGTTCCCATCATAGAAGATGGAGAGGAAATAGGAGCACTGCCCGTAGCGGCCCCCGGATCGTCCTTTGCCAATGATACCGGATTCGCCCTTGGGATGATCAACCTTGTGGCCAGTTATGAGGGCAAGAAAGTTGGATTTGTAGCGGACCTGGTTTTCGGTCCAAGAGGAGAAGATGCCGTTTTTGGATCCGTAGGGTCCTCCAATATCATCAACCAGCTCTATGTGTACTGGAATGTCAGCCAAACCGTTACCCTTACGTTGGGGAACTTCAACACCTATTTGGGCTATGAGGTTATCTCACCTGCGGGCAACTTCAACTACAGTACTTCCTATATGTTCTCTTATGGCCCTTTCTCGCATAGCGGCCTTAAAGCAGATTTCAACCTGGGTGATGACTGGTCTGCCATGCTGGCGGTAATGAATCAGACCGACTTCACGGCCTTTAATCCGGTAAGCGACCTGTCTTTTGGAGCACAATTGGGATACAAGGGTCAATATCTGAATTTTCTGTTTGGAAGACAGGGGATTGACAAGATCTTTGTGGACGGAGAACTGGAGGAACCGGATATTGCCTCCCTTTTCCAAATAGACTATACCGGAGGATTCGACATTACTGACGCATTCTACCTGGGTATCAATGCCACCTACCAGGACACCGGGGATGTCGGTTTTGAGGAAGATACTCCGGAAATCGGATTTTACGGGGTCGCCTTATATCCCCAATACAAAACCTCAGACCGTTTTACCATTGGCCTAAGGGGAGAATATTTCCAGGAAAAGGGGAATTTTGGCGCTATTGGAACCGAGGAGATAGATTCCAGCGTACTGGCACTTACCCTTACAGGGAATGTAGAAATCGGAAATCTTTCCATTAAGCCGGAACTTCGCCTGGACAATGCCTCTGACGACAGTTTGTACTTTCTTAACAAGGACCTTGAAACCGGAAATAGCCTGGCCTCTTTCCTGTTGGCCGCGGTTTATGCCTTCTGATAAGACGTTACAGCGCGTTCCTTTCACACAACCCCGGTAATGCCGGGGTTTCACTATTTACCGAATGCTTTGACGCCAGCCCGTATCTCCGTGTCCAGGTGGTTCACCTCAGGTACTACGGGGCAGGAATAGGATGGATTATAGGCGCAGTACGGATTATAAGCCTTGTTGAAATCCAGCAGTATAGAATCCGAATCCGGTATCCGCAAATCGATGTAGCGCCCTCCCTCATATGATGTCTTTCCATTGGTGAGGTCCGTAAAGGGAAGAAAGAGATAATTCTCGAACCCTTCCTCTGTTGTCAGTTCGGGACTTTGATATACCTCAAGGCGATACCGGGAACCTTCCAATTCGAAGTAAAGCCGCCCGTAAACCCGCTCCTTTGTAAACTCCAGGGTATTGGTCGGCATATCGAACGGCAGGGCCTCAGGGGTTCGCTCCAGTTGCGCCCATACACGATAAACAGTGTCAGGAGGAAAAAACTCAAGGCCTTCAAAATCCTTTCGATAGCGATCCGGCAAGGGAGATACTTCAGGATCCCTGAAGGAGGCATTCAGGGAAGCTTGAAACCCAAGGATGTCCCCAAGCGTTTCATTTGTTGACTGTTTCTGTGTTGGGGCCTGGTCGTGGTATTTCTTGCCATCGCCACAGGCCGAGCACAGAAAAAGGGTAAACACCAACAACCAAATCAGAAATCCGGACTTCAACAACCGTGAAAAAAGATTCATGCATGCTGTTTTTAAATACACAGAAGGGAACCAAAAATAACAAATAGCCTTGATTTTATTCGTAATTTCCCTTTAAAACCCAAAGTAAGTCATGCGATACCAGACCTGGCTTCCCACAATTGCATGTATTTTCCTGATCAGTTGCAAAGAAGAAATTCCGGATATTCCACAGACGACAATTGAATTCCCCCAGACCCCCCATTACAAGGTAGGATTTCTTATCATGGAAGGTGTCTACAATACTGAGCTGACGGCACCGTTCGATATCTTTCAACATACCCTGTACCGGAAGGGCATCAAGCCCATGGTCCCCTTTCTGCTGGCAAATACACGGGAGCCCGTAGAAACCTTCGAAGGCATAAAATTATTGCCTGACTTTGATTATACCAGGGATTCCCTGCCTCCTATCGATATCCTCGTAGTCCCGAGTGCGGAACACCACCTGGATTCCGATCTCGAAGACAGCCGTATGATCGGATTCGTAAAGCGGGTAGCCGAGAGAGCGCAATTTGTTACCTCTCATTGCGACGGGGCCTTTGTACTCGCCGAGGCCGGATTGCTCGATAGTGTTGTTTCTACAACTTTTCCTTCGGATATCGAACAATACAGGGAACGATATCCGCATCTCAGTGTGATGGATTCTGTCTGGTTTGTACACGATGGGAAATTCATTACCTCCGCCGGAGGCGCCAGGAGCTTTGAGGCAGCACTTTACCTATGTGAAGTTCTTTATGGCAATGCCATTTCAAAAGACCTTGCCAAAGGCCTGGTCATTGATTGGGAGCTAAGCCAGGTGCCCCACGAGGTTATTCCTCAATAGGATAACGAGCCTCCCCAAGGTACTTGAGGATGATCCGGTTAAATTCGGGGCTAATCTTCAATAAGCCTGTATGCGGCAGGTTGTAGAGCCGCTCCGAATTTTTATACTCCTTTTTTAACAATTCTTCCAGGTAGAAGTTCGCCGTTCCGAAATCTCCATATTTGGCAGTCAGGGAAATGACATTCAGATAATTTTGAACCACTGCAGGTGCGGTGATGGTTTTCAGCATATACAAAAAAATCAGGGCGTCATCATCCGGATTGGGTCCCTGGCCGGATATATCTATATACTCTTCCACCAGGGCATTCACAAAATCTTCCAATCTAATGCCCAGCAGCTGTTCTTCTTTGTTCGGACTATCCTGGTATTTCTGAATGTTGTCCATTTGGTGGTTCCACCAGCCCAGGTTATTGAGGTTGAAATTCAGCACATCCTCATCCAGGTAGAAAATAAAATCCTGGACCAGTATCATTTCATTCAGGAGCACCCGTTCCCAATCGCGTTTCTGATCTTTATACGTCCGGTCACCTCTGAGGGATTTGCGCTTCCATGTTAACCATTCTGTATCGGTGAGATCATCAAAGAGGGTTTC
>JARRLI010000172.1:0-3907 GCA_037387145.1 Robiginitalea sp.
TCTGTAGCAGCGGCTATTATTCTTCAGCAGCTAAGCACGCACTTGCGAGGATCCGGCTTGCCCTGGAAGCTCACCGAGGAAGAAATTTTACAAAAGCGTTTTGACTGGACCTGCAAGACCATCCGGTCCGTAGACGATATTATTACAAGATACCGGAACAAATCCTGATTTTTCGTACCTTATTACTGCCTAACTAATCCCTTTGAAAGATGATATTTGTCTATATCCTTGCCGGAGCCGTCTTATTGCTTATAATAGGTTATTTACTGGGCCCTTCGTCCTACGACGTATCCAGGACCATCGAGATAAACCGAACCTCGGCGGAGGTCTATGAGTACCTTAAATACCTCAAGAATCAGGATGAGTGGTCCCCCTGGCAACAAAAAGACCCCAACATGGAAAAGGGGTTCCGGGGAACCGACGGCACTGTGGGTGCGGTTAGTTCCTGGGAAGGAAATAAAGAGGTTGGCTCCGGTGAGCAGGAGATCACACGTCTGGTAGACGGAAAACGGGTAGAAAGCGAACTTCGATTTTTCAAGCCCTGGAAATCCCAGTCGGATGCTTACATGGAGGTAGCAGCAGAAAAGGACGGCCAGACAGAAGTCCGTTGGGGTTTCTCCGGTAAGACCAAATTCCCGATGCGGCTGATGCTGCTGTTTATGAATATGGACAAGATGGTGGGAAAAGATTTTGAAGCAGGTCTTGCAAACCTGAAAACGCGCCTGGAACAAGGCAACTAAATCACTAAATCCAATTTATAATGGAAAAGAATGCTATCGGTTGGGTGGAGATCCCGGTTTCTGATATGGATCGGGCCAAAGCTTTTTATGAGACCGTTTTCGATAGGGAGATCCAGGTCCATGCCATGGGTGATCTTATCATGGGATGGTTTCCTTATGTGCAGGGGAAAGAAGGAGCTTCGGGCTCCCTGGTCCAACACCCCGATTTTTATCGGCCCAGTGAATCCCATGGCCCTGTGGTATACTTTACCAGTTCAGATGTACAAATTGAATTGGACAGGGTAGAGGCGGCAGGGGGGCGTATCATTCAATCAAAGACCCAGATTTCTGAAGCAGTTGGTTTTATGGCGCTTTTCAGGGATTCGGAAGGGAATCGAATCGCTCTTCATTCCAATAAATAGCAACCATCCGTATCCTTATTTTATGGGAATTGGGATGTTTTTGACCTTGTCAAGCAAAAGGGGCACCTCCAGCCCAACGATAAAGCGCCAGCGTTCGTAATTGATCCCAGTCGCAATATTTCGGGTTTGATTAGGTGAGCCGTCGGCCGGGATTTCAGGGGCGGTGCCGATATTACTCCTTGTGTTTGCATAGCTGGCCCCAAGGGTTATCTTTCCCCAGGGTCTGTTATAATCCACTCCGAGCGCGAAATGCCACAAATCATTGAGCAGGTTGATGTCCTCCTCACTCTGATTGATGATGTCGAACAGGTTAATACTTTCCTCCGAGGCAGAAAAATCCGAGCTGAAACTACTGATGATATTCAGGGAGGGGGAAACGTAGAATTCCCCTCCAACACCAAAATTTATTACACTTTTAAGCTTTTCCTTAAAGGGGTTCTCCTCCAGGTAAACCAGTAGTTCCTCAGGTAGTTCAATACGGTCGTAGGAATCCAATGGAGCATACCAGTTCAGGCTAAAGTGAATTTTATGCTTTTTCCAAGGAACGCCAATACCATAGGCAATTCCTAATGGGGTCTTTCTCTTGTTTTCCAGGTCACCGTTTTCCAGCGCAATGATAAAATCCTCGTCCCCGGAAAATCCGCTTAGGGATTCCTGATACCGGAAAGAAGCCCGTTGTTTTACTGCAATGAATGGAAGACTGACATTTACCCCCATTTCGAGGTCAGACACAATCCAGGAGGCCCCGACCTTTAGTTGTCCCCCATAAGTCTTCTGGCTATAGTTCAGCTGATTTGTATACGTAATGACATCACCGCTCTCCCGCTGTATATTGATCAGGATATCCCCACGGCCGTTGTGTTCGTATATGCTCCCGAATACTGAGACCCCTACACTTAACGTTTCTGATATAGGGTATGCCCAGGTGATCCCAAACCAATCGTCTCGCAGGCGGTCCCTGAAAAAAAGATCTGTAAAACTTTCGGTGGCATCCGGTACGTTCGGGTATTCAATTTCTGGGACCAGCCCGGAATCGTAATTGATGCGTATGTTGGACCGATGCCTTGAAAGGATTGAATATGCGAACTTATGTCCGGGAAGAAATTTTAGATCAAAGGTTCCTGCAATTGTTGCAGGAAGCCCACCAAATTGATTGGAACTCAAGCTCTTTTCAGTTTGCAGAATATCATCAAAATAATATTTGGACCATTCAAAGGCCTTTCCCCCCACAGTGAAGGAAGGGTTTTCAATCAGGCCCAATCGCGCGGGATTATAGTAGACCAGTCCCAGGTCTGCCACACTACCCGTTACATTGCCATTAAGAAGTACGGACTGGTTCCCGAAATTATCAAATTTGTAGTTGCCTTCCTGCCCTGAGAGCGGAATACTACAGGCCATCAGGAACAATACCAGCCAATTTCGCATGCGTTGATTAACTATCTGGACGCGCATTGCCAACTCTTATTAGTTTTATTTCCTCCTTCTTTGTTTGAGATCAGTTCAAAATAAAGGATACTCCTAGAAAAGGCCCCAGCACATTTACACGTGTTTCCAGTTCTGAATCTCCCTCACCGTCTAGTCGTCGATATCTAAAGTTCCGGAAACCGGCGTTGATGGTGATCAGGCGTGATACCCTGAATGCATTCAGGTACGTAAAATCATAGGCGAATTTGGATGAATTTCCAATCCCGAACCCCCCAAAATTGATCCAGGAGCTAAGTAACACTTTGGGCGCCAGACTAATGGTAGTCCGTACCCCAAGCATCAAATCCCACCAATCCTGAGGTTCATTAATACTTCCTTCGGCTACCGGAGTATCCAGAATAATAACTTGGTAGTCAATGTTCAATTCGTTACTCCAGTATTTGGCACCTGCCAGCGCTTCCAGGGACCATCCGTCTATGATCCGGTTATCTTTCATCTCAAAGGTCTCATATATAACATAAGAGGCTTTGAAATCCAGGATTTTTTGCTTGACTTTGACATCCAGGAGTAATGGTCCCTGTTCTGCCTCTGTTCCCAGGTCTGCCCAGGTGCCATCCAGTGAAAGGCCAAATCGTTTGTACCTGAGGCTTGCAATAAGCTGAAACCCGGCGTCTGTAATGGAAGAAAGCTCCCCAAAGGACTGTGTCAGCCTTGATCCGCCAACATTGGTGGACTGAGAGGCCAGCAGGGCATAAGGAGTTACACTGAAACTCCAGTCCCTGCGATCGTCTTCTTCACTGAAATTCCGGTTGGTGAGCTGCCCGCTCATGGGGTTCAGGTATAAAAAGAATACTGCCCCAAATAGTAAGATACGGATCATTTTGAAAGCGAATTTATTTTGGGAAATCGTTATGGGAAGATAGCAAAAATGAGCGAGCCTGGAGAGGCTTCGAGGGAATTCTGTCTGAGTATTTCACTTACTCATCGCGTTCAGAAATACTTAAATTTTGTTTGGGATATGCGGAATGAAAGCAGTAATTTCAAAATATAATAGAGTAGTGATGAAAGCTATAAACCTTCCTATACTAATTCTCGGGGCTTTCCTGTTCTTCGGGACTCAAACTGTAGCCCAGGAAAACGTTCGTGAATACCTCCTGCTAGGGGTGGAAATTGCCGAGGAGCTTACTGCTGCATATGCCGAACCTGCTGCTGTTGGCCTGTTATATGGGATGTCCGGAGGATGGTATAACAGTGCCGTGGTGAGGGACAAATGGGATGTGGAGATCTCTATTGTCACCAACGGTTCCTTCGTCCCCAGCGATGCCCAGACCTTTTTTATTG
>JARRLI010000173.1:0-3763 GCA_037387145.1 Robiginitalea sp.
CTTCGACTTTCGGATGGGATATGCCCATTTCAATGCAAACGATCCGGAACAGGCTGAACGCTATCTGCAGCGAGTTAGCAATTCTTCGGAATACGGGTCCCAGGCCAAATATTATCTGGGGTACATCGCCTATCAGGAGGAGGATTACGAGGAGGCCAATGAACGCTTTGACCAGATTGCCGATCAGGAAGCGCTTCAGGAGCGGCTTTCCTACTATCAGGCCGATATGAATTTCAAGCTGGGAAATTTTCGGGAAGCCATAGCTGAAGCCGAGAAACAGCTCCCAAAATCTGATCGGCGCGAGGCTTCGGAATTGAATAAGATCATAGGTGAGAGCTATTTCAACCTTGGTGAGTATCAGAATGCCATCCCCTATTTGGAGCAATATAAAGGGAAGCGGGGGAGATGGCTCAATACCGATTACTATCTGCTCGGGTATGCCTATTACAGGCAGGGAGATTATGCCAATGCCATCGGACAATTCAACAAGATTATCGATGGGGTGGATTTTGTGGCGCAAAACGCCTACTATCATTTAGCGGAGTGCTATCTGAAGCTCGACAAGAAACAGGAAGCCCTGAATGCCTTCCGAAATGCTTCCATGATGGACTTCAATCCTGAGATCCGCAAGGACGGGATGTTGAACTACGCCCGCCTGAGTTACGAGATCGGAAACCCTTATGAAACTGTTCCTGAAACATTGGGATCATTCCTGGAGGCATATCCTCAGGATGAGCACGCTGAAGAAATCAGGGAATTGCTGGTGGATTCTTATTTGACTTCACGGAATTTCCAGGGGGCCCTGGATTTGCTTGAAAACCAGCGCGGATTTGCAAGTACTGAAACCTATCAGCGTGTGACATATTACCGGGGTGTGGAGCTTTTCCTGGAGGAAAATTATGCAGAGGCAAATACCCTCTTTGAGAGCTCTTTGGGAGCGAATAAAGATCCTGTTTATGAAGCCCGCGCCCGCTACTGGAAGGCGGAGTCTTCCTTTGCCCTGGGCCGCTATGAGGAAGCACTCAGTGACTACACCCGTTTTAGTCAATTGCCGGCGGCAGGGAATTTGGAGGAATACATGGGGCTGGATTACCAGATCGGATACACCCATTTTAAACTAAAACAGTATGGGAATGCCGCTGACGCATTCGGCCGATTTACCCGTCAGCAGGGCAGTGGACCTGAGAGAAGCGATGCATTTATGCGCATGGGTGACAGCTATTTTGTAAGCAGCAGGTACCAGGAGGCGATCTCGGCGTATGACCAGGCCAAATCTGCCGGGAGTCCTCAAAAAGATTATGCCGATTATCAAAAGGCACTTTCCCTGGGTTTCCTGGGCAGGGAAGCGGCCAAGCAAAAAGCCCTGGAGGACCTCATCGCAGCCTATCCCTCCTCCACTTTAAAAGATGATGCCCTTTATCAACTGGGGAACTCTTTTGTGCAGCAGGGACAGGAGGCTTCTGCAATAACCGCCTATGACCGGCTCATTGCGGAATATCCCATGAGCTCCCTTGTACCCGCTGCCATGATGCGAAAGGGGCTGGTATATTACAACGGGGGAGAGCGGCAAAATGCCCTGCAGGTGTTCAGGGATGTAGCTTCCGAATACCCGGATACGGACCAGGCTTCCCAGGCAGTACAGACGGCTAAACTGATCTATGTGGACCTGGGAGAAGTAGATACCTATGCAGCGTGGGTAAAAGGGCTTGATTTTGTGGAGGTAAGCGATCTGGAACTGGAAGCAGCGTCTTATGAGGCTGCCGAAAAACAGCGTCTGGAAGGAAATTCCCAGAGGGCGGTCAAAGCTTACAATAGCTATCTGGAACAATTCCCAAATGGTTCCAGGAATATCGAGGCCCGCTTTAACCTGGCACAATTATATTTTGTCCAGGGAGAGAGTGAAAAGGCCCTGCCCCAGTTTGAGAATGTTGCGGAATCTGGAACCGGGGAGGTGGCAGAACAATCCCTTACCAGGGTATGCGAGATCCTGATTTCAACCGATAATTATCCCGCGGCCATACCCTATTTACAGCGGCTTGAAGAAGTTGCGGATATACCTCAGAACAGGACTTTTGCCCAATCCAACCTAATGAATGCTTATTTCCGGGAGAAAAATTATTCCAACGTGCTTGACTATGCTGTAAAGGTGTTGGATAATCCAGGTCTGGATGCCCGGATCCGCTCTGATGCCCAGCTGATGATTGCGCGGTCAGCCTGGGAAACAGGAGATATGGGCGCGGCACGTGCCGGATATAAGGACTTGCTGGATACAGCTACCGGGGAGGTAGCCGCTGAAGCCTTGTATCATAGTGCCTATTTTGAACAGGAGGAAGGGGATCTGGAAGCCTCCAATGCGACAATTCAGAAACTCGTCAGGGAGTATGCGGCTTACAGGAAATGGGGCGGGAAGGGGCATATTATCCGGGCCCAAAATTTCGACAGCATGCAGGATGTATTCCAGGCGACTTATATCCTTGAAAATGTAATCGCCAATTTTGGGGATTACCCGGAAATTTCCTCCACTGCCGAAGAGGAGCTCCGCAAGATCAAAACCAGGGAAGCCGAGCGCAATGCTTCTGTTAATCCGGAGGGAAACTAACCTGTTGTCAAGTATGAAATCGATCCGACAAGCCAGCTTTTTTCTAGGTATTTTCCTGACGGGATTTCTCAGCGCACAAGAAGATGAGCTGGGGACTGAAACGGTAACCGTAGTGCGCTCCTATACTCCGTCCATCTCAGATGCCTACAAACTAAAACCCCTTCCTACCCTGAATGACAGTATAGTTGGCAGGAAGATCCCGGTCACATACAGCATTTTTTCTGTTCCGGTAGCATCCACATTTACTCCGGCAAAAGGTCGTGCAGCTGAGGTGCAGCGCCCCGAGCGGGAAAAGCTTTACAACACCTATGCTTCACTGGGCCTGGGGAACTATGCGAACGCATTGGCTGATTTTTACACCAGCCTGGATTTTGACAGAGGTAAACAACTCCTTGATATTGGACTGAATCACTTTTCTTCCCAGGGCAACATCGAAGGAACTCCACTGGACACAGATTTCTATAACACCGGACTTGATGTAACCTATTCCCGCCGTGACAGGGATTGGGACTGGAATATCGGGGCCGGACTGGAACACCGCAGGTATAACTGGTATGGTCTTCCCGATGCATTCCTGGAGGATCCCCTAATTAGCGGCATTGATGAGGCCCAGGATTATTTTCGGGCAGAATTGGACGGGAAGGTTTCCCTGACCGAATCTTATCTGAACGAGGTTTCACTCACACTTCGCAGATTCTGGGACGCCGTCGGTTCGGGGGAAAACAGGCTTATTCTCAATTCCGAGTTGGAATTTCCGGTTACCGAAGAGTCCTTCACCCTTGGAATAGGCCTGGATTATGTAAAAGGTGAATTTGAGAATGCCCCCCTCACAAATTTGCAGCAGGATCCGGGAATCCTTTACGGATATTTCCAGGCAGGTCTCCACCCTTCCCTTCAACTGCTGAGGGACGATTTAAAACTGGAGCTCGGGGCACGGCTGGTATACAATCTGGATACGGAGAACAGTGAAAGCGATTTCTATATGTACCCTATGGTCAGGGCTTCCTATGCCCTGATGGATGAAGTTGCAATTGCCTATGGGGGCGTGGAAGGCGGATTGGATCAAAATTCCTATTTTGGGTTCAGCCAGGCAAATCCCTATATCTCCCCAACAGTAATGGTTATGCCTACGGACAGGCAGTACGAAGCCTACCTGGGAATCCG
>JARRLI010000173.1:3769-5701 GCA_037387145.1 Robiginitalea sp.
GCGGTCAGCTCTTGCCGGAATTGAGTTATAATTTGAAGGGAACCTACCGGGCTGAAAACTTTGTTCCGCTTTTTCTGCTGAACCCACAAAACGAATTCAGGACTGACGAAAAGGGATACATGTTTGGAAATTCTTTTCGCCTTTTTTACGATGATGTAAAAACCCTGGGCATCTTTGGAGAGCTACAGCTGGCTGTCAACAGGAACTTTACACTGGGGCTCAATGCCACAATCAATGACTACGATACGGAGACCGATAACCCGGCCTGGAACCTGGCAAATTTTCAGGGCACCCTGTTCCTGGATTATGAGTTCGCGGATACCTGGTACTTTGGAGGGAGTCTGTTCTATGTAGGGAAATGGGAGGACCTCTCTACTTTTGCCGTGCAGAATACGTTGCCTGAGGACTTTCCAGCCACTATCGTTACCCTCGACGGATATCTGGACGCCAATATTCATCTCGGATATCATCTGAATGACCAGCTATCCATTTTTGCCAGGGCCAGTAATCTGGCTAACAACGCTTACCAGCGCTGGGCTAATTTTCGGGTGCAGGGCCTTCAGGTCCTGGCAGGAGTTAGTTATAAGTTTGATCTCTAGTTAGAAGGGATGGTGCTGCCGTCTGTCTGGTATATCAGGCGGTTGGTCTATATCAATTCCATATTATCATTCTTTTTGGTATTATTAGCATCCCTGATACTTAATAAGATCGGGTATGAATTGGAAAGTGAAAAGTAGTATCTTCTATTTTTGCCTGAGTTTTATGGTTTGCCAGGTGATTAATGCCCAGAACCTGGTCCCTAATTCCGGGTTTGAAATTTGCCTGGAATGCCCTGTGCAGCTGGGGACCTTTCATGGCAATGTATCGGCATGGTCATGTCCAACCCAGGGTACCACCGATTATTTTCACAATTGCAGCCAAAAAGTAGGAGCTCCTGAGAACTTCAATGGGGCACAAAACACCTTTGAAGGGAATGGGTATGCAGGTTTTTATGCCTATGCACCCGGAAATTACAGGGAATATATGCAGGTCCGCCTGCTTTCCCCATTATCTGCCGGAACTACGTATACAATTTCGTTTAATGTTAGCCTGGCGGAACGTTCTGATTTTGCCATCCGCGACTTTGGGATCCTGTTCAGCAGCGATTCCCTACAGGTTCCCACAAAAAGGAATCTATCCAGGAAATACTGGTATTCCTTCCCGGAGAATGAATATCATTTTATGGAAATGGGCGCCCCCGGGTTTCTGGAGGATACCTCGGAATGGGTGCGGGTTGAAGCCGAATTCCAGGCCAAGGGATCGGAAAGGTATCTGATCCTGGGAAATTTCCGGGATAATCAGCGAACACCGGTGCGAAGTACCGGCCGGAGCTTTAATAAAGGGGCGTATTACTACATTGACCAGGTAGAGCTTAAACCTGTTATAAAAGAAGAATTGGTTACCAATGCGCCGGGCCCCTACCCACTGGACAGCCTGCAGGTCTTTGATTCCCTTCTATTCGAATTTGACACCTTTAAACTTTCCGGCATGGGCCAGGAGGAGTTAGATTCGCTTTATCAATTTCTGAGTATGGATTCCCAGCTTCACCTCCAAGTGGCGGGCCATACGGATGGCCGGGGAACATCCTGGTACAATCAGGTTTTGTCTGAGAGACGCTGCCTGGCCGTGGTCGAATACCTCAAAGAACTGGGGATGGCTTCTGCGCGAATCCGGTGGAAAGGATACGGAGATTCAAAACCAGTCGCAAGCAACGAAACAGAAACCGGGCGCAGCCAGAACCGAAGGGTAGAATTTAAGATCCTCAGGGAATAATCCCCAAAGGTAAATCCAACATTTTTTGATGCTATTTAGCCTATTGGGAATAAAAACCCGGGGGCATCGCATATTCAGTGCTTTGCCCCCGGGTTTTATATAATGTCAAACTAAAGTTAC
>JARRLI010000173.1:5738-9644 GCA_037387145.1 Robiginitalea sp.
CCCGGGTTTTATATACTGTCGAACTAAAGTTACATTGTAATAGGAACCGCCACGCGGGTTTTATCCCATCCCATTACCATATGTACTCCGTTATCTACTTCCTTGAAAGCGATTGAGAAAGCCTCCAGGGAATCCCCGGCCGTTGAAGCTGCTGCGGTTACCCGTGCAACATCGGCTCCCTGGTCATACGAATAAGCTCCCCACTGATTGAGAGTTTTGTTCAGAATTACCGTCCACTCAGAAGCTCCCGGTATAGTCAATAGGGCGTAGGTTCCAGCCGCGATTTTCTGGCCTCCGAAAGTAACATCCTTGTAGAATGTAATCTCAGGTGCCTCATTTGCGCCGGTCCTCCAGACTTTTCCTGCAGGGCAGAGATCAGCAAGGGACCTGCCCTTGAGTTGAGGACGCCCGTAGGTAACGCGGACTGCTTTGTCCTGAACCCTGTAACTGGATGGATAGCTGGCCATGTCCATAGGGCTCTTGTCCAGCCCGCTGAATTCCTGGGCCGAAACATTTACGGTGAATAGTGCAAGGGTAAAAACAAGAATTGGTAGTGTAAAGATGCGTTTCATTTGGTTATAATTTTTATGCGATAAAGCTACGCGCTTTACACATGTGAGGACTTTAAAAAGACGTTAAAATTTTATTAGTTACAAATTGTCGGTTTTCAACACATATTACATTTACAAAACTATATACTGTAATTATAAATAAATAAAAAGTTTTAAATAGTAGTTAAAAAATCATTATATGTTTTATTATATAATATTATTAAGACATTTGGATTCTAAAATAGAATATAATGTGTGGAATTGTATGTGCCTTCGAACTGAAGCAATCCGTTGAAACCCTCAGGCCCGGTATCCTCAAGATGTCCCGCAGGCTCCGTCACCGGGGTCCGGACTGGAGTGGGATTTTTGATTCTGAAAACGCCATCATGGCTCACGAACGACTTGCTATAGTGGATCCCGCCTCAGGAAGGCAGCCACTTTTGAGCCCTGACGGCAAGTTGATACTGGCTGCAAACGGGGAAATCTACAACCACCGTGAGCTTCGAAAGCAATTTGAGGGGAACTACGCCTTCAGGACACAATCAGATTGTGAGGTCTTGCTGGCCCTTTACCGGGATCAGGGGGTTCATTTTCTGGACCAGCTCAATGGCATCTTCGGATTTGCCCTCTATGATCAGGAGAAGGATCAATATTTCATCGCCCGGGATCATATGGGGATCATTCCCCTGTACATCGGCTGGGACAGGCACGGGACCTTTTTCGTGGCTTCGGAGTTAAAGGCCCTGGAAGGGATCTGTACCCGTATTGAACCCTTTCCCCCAGGCCATTATATGACCAGTGACCAACCCGGTTTCCAGCGCTGGTACAGTCGGGACTGGATGCATTACAAGGCCGTTGAAGCGAATATGACGGATATCGATCTCCTTAGGAAGGGGCTTGAGGACGCCGTACACAGGCAATTAATGTCGGACGTGCCTTATGGGGTGTTGCTCTCAGGTGGGCTGGATTCCTCAATCACATCAGCCATTGCGGCAAAATATGCCGGACGGCGCATCGAAAACGACGATTCGACAGAAGCCTGGTGGCCCCGTCTTCACTCCTTTTCTGTCGGCCTCGAAGGATCACCAGACCTTGAAGCCGCAAAAAAGGTGGCTGCGCATATCGGAACGGTTCACCACGAAATTAAATTCACGATTCAGGAAGGACTGGATGCGATCCGTGATGTGATTTATCAACTGGAGACGTATGATATCACCACAATTCGTGCCTCCACCCCAATGTACCTGATGGCGCGGGTTATCAAATCCATGGGCATAAAGATGGTGCTTTCAGGAGAAGGGGCAGATGAGCTGTTCGGGGGATACCTGTATTTCCACAAAGCCCCAAATGCCAGGGAATTTCATGAGGAAACCGTCCGAAAACTGGAAAAACTCCACCAATATGATTGTCTTAGGGCCAACAAATCCCTGGCAGCCTGGGGTATAGAAGGAAGGGTGCCTTTCCTTGACAAGGAATTTATGGATATCGCTATGCGAATCAATCCCAAGGATAAGATGATCGGTAGCGGACGTATGGAAAAATGGGTGGTCCGCAAGGCTTTTGAAGAATACCTTCCTGCTTCGGTAACCTGGCGCCAGAAGGAACAATTCTCAGACGGCGTGGGGTATCACTGGATCGATACCCTGAAAGCTGTGGTTGCCGAGGAAATCAGTGATGATCAGCTGGCCAATGCCCACTTCAGGTTCCCGATCCAGACCCCGACTACCAAGGAAGAGTATTATTACCGGAGTATTTTCGAGTCCCATTTCCCCAGTGATGCAGCGGCCCTGTGTGTTCCTCAGGAGCCCTCGGTTGCCTGCAGTACAAAAACCGCACTGCAGTGGGATGAGGCGTTCCTCAACATGAACGATCCATCAGGAAGAGCAGTTGCACAGGTTCATGAAGAGGCCTATGTGAAATGATATTGGAGACACCCTGCCTTTCCCCTCATTCTACAGTAGGGAGGCATCGATGAGCAGGACATAAAGGATAATGACCACAGGCGCCACCAACCCAAGGATCGTTCCGCCGTATCTGTAGTCCCGTTGTTGTAGTTTCCCCGTACTGTAGGCAATTGCATTGGGGGGTGTAGAAATAGGGAGGAAGAGTGCGGCCGATGCACAGAGACCAATTACCATAGGCAACACCAATGGATTGCTAAACGTCAGGATGATACCTACCGGAATCAGGATGGTCGCCGTGGCCGTATTGCTCATAATGTTGGACAGGATTATTGTGAGGAAACCAAAGCACAGCACCAGGGCATAAAAATTGAGGTCGAATTCCTGGATTTTCTCCACATAAAGATTTGCAAGGCCGGTTTCTTTTATTGCGAGCCCCAACGCCAGCCCGCCCGCTACGAGCATGAGGGTATCCCATGGAAGCTTTCGCACGTCCCTCCCGTTGATGATCCCGGACATGGTTAGGAGGATGATGGGCAACAGGGACACAACGGAAGCGGGGATTCCGTGAACTTTCTCCGTCAGCCAGAGTATCAGGGTGAGGCCCAGGACGCCCAATACTACCCGTTTCTTTATTTTTTCAAACTTCACGATGGATTCCGGGGCTTCTTCCGACTCCTCCTGCAGCTCAATGATCATTTCCCGTTTCCGGGGAATATATTTCCTGCTAAGGAGGATCCACAAAAAAAGTGTCAGCACAATGGACAATGGAAAGCCAACGAGCATCCATTCCAGGAATCCAACGTCAATCCCATGGCTGTTGAGTGCCTCAACGGCTATTGCATTGGGAGGGGACCCTATAAGTGTTCCCATGCCCCCAATGGAAGCAGCTCCTGATATTCCCAGTAATACTGCCTTTGAAAAGGGGGAGTCCTCATCAAGGGTTCGGATAAAAGGCATGACCGAAGCGATCATCATGGCTGTAGTGGCGGTATTGGACATGATCATGGAAAACAGGGCCGTGGTAACCATCAGGCCAAGCAGGATGTATTTGGGTTGGGTACCAAAGCGCGAAATGGAGATTCGGAATACGAGCTGATCCAGTTTGGTTTTGCGCATGGCCTCCGCCATAAAGAATCCCCCGAGCATTAGCCAGATCACACTGCTGGACCAGGAATTGATGTATTCCATATAGTAGGACTGCACGTTTTCCGGATCCACTTTGGAGTAGTAGCTGTTCATGGCAAATATCAGAAAGCCGAAGACCAACAACCCTACAGCGAATGGAGGAATGGCTTCCGTTATCCAGAGACCTACGGCCAGAAGCGAAGCCTGAAAGGCCTCATGCAATAAAAAAGCCCCGATTTCGACGGGGCTTTTTCACATCCGCGTGCCAGCATGGCCGGCGACACGAACGAATGACATGCTGCGGATGTGGTCGTTCAGGCGGGACT
>JARRLI010000174.1:0-7255 GCA_037387145.1 Robiginitalea sp.
GTCAGGCCCTGTATATGAAACACTGCCAGTCCTGCCACGGCAGCGAAGGCTACGGTGACGGTAACAAGGCAGCAGGCCTTAAAGGGGACCTGGGGGATTTCTCTTCTGAGGAATACCAGGCTCAAACAGACGGAGCACTGTTTTACAAAACTTCCTTTGGCAGGGGGGATATGCCGGAATACACCAAGAAGATGCCTGATGACGAGGATCGCTGGTTGATTGTAAACTACATGAGGACCCTGAAGGAATAATACGATCCGCCTCACCTCGACCCAACCAAACCAATTATAATTAAATGACATTCAGAAGGATGTTCAAGGACACACTATTGCGATATGTGAGCATCTCCCATAAGACGGCTCCGGTAGCCCGAAGGGAGCGCTTCCATATAACCAAGCAGGAAAGGCAGGAACTGACGGATTCCCTACGGAAGTTGTTTCCGGACCTAAATGCCCTTCTGCTGCTCGTCACCTGCAACCGAACCGAACTGTATTTCGAATCGGTACAGACCACTTCGGCCCAAATTCGTGATTATATCATCCGTTGGAAGCTGGGAAGCGTTCAAAAGGAAGATCGGGCCGATTTTTTGCTTAGTGAACGGACGGAAGATACCGTTGAGCAGCTGTTAAAGGTTTCTACCGGCCTTGAGTCCTCCGTATTGGGGGATGCCGAGATCATTCACCAAATCAAAATGGCCTATTACATCTCCCTGGAGCAAGGCCTGCAGGGTTCCCTGCTGGAACGATGCATGCAAAGCCTCTTTAGGTGCCATAAGCGGGTGACCAATGAAACCGATTTCCGTGACGGAACCACTTCCACGGCATACAAGGCGTTGAAGACCATCGGGCATACCTATGGCAAAAAGGCCTCTAGTAAAAAAATCCTGATCGTGGGAGCCGGGGATATCGTGCGGCGAATATTCAAATACAACACCAAATTCGGCTATAGAAATATCTGGATTACCAACCGCACCGAGTCCAAGGCGAAACATCTTGCCAAAGCGCATAAGATGCATACCTGGCCCTGGGCGAGGTTAGTACAGAACGAACTTTCCGAATTTGATGTGATCATCAGTGCGGTCAGTAATTCCCCTTCTCTTATCCGGGGAGGGATTCATGCTACAAAGAACGTCCTGCTTCTGGACCTGGCAGTACCGGCCAATATAGCAGCGGATCTCAGGTCAAAACCAAACGTAATCCTGAAGGATATGGATTCCATAGAAGGTCAGTTGCAGCGTAATCAAGAGGCCAGAAATGCGGCGGCTGATGACGTAAGCCTTCTGGTTCAGGAAGAATGGAACGGGTACCTGCAATGGTACCGGATGCAGCCCTTCCGGACCCTGATGGCGGACCGCAAGGCAGCAGTACTCAAAATCCTTGCACCCGAGGGAAAACATGAGCAGACGCTGTATACGCAAAGGGAGCTTAAGGATGTTTCTGACAGGATCATGCGCCGGGTCCTTAAAAGGCCGGAGGCCTTCCACAACGCTGATGCTTTGCATGAAATCGTTACCGAGTTCCTGCCGATGCAAATGGCATAAATTAAAACCCATTATCTACATGACCCAAATGCAATTGAGATATACCCTGGTAATCCTGATGACAGGATTGCTGGCCGGATCGGTATCGTGTAAACGCGGCCCGAGTGATACAGGCACCTTCCCCCTGGAAACCGAACAGAACATGGCGGATGTCCATAAGGACGTTGTCATGGATATTCACAAGGTGTTTGTCAAGGAAACCGTTCCCACCAGTAAATACCTTTATCTGAAAATCGTGGAAGGCGACAGGGAATACTGGGCAGCTACCGGGAATTCGGAGATCAAGGCAGGGGAAACCTATTACTACAACGAGGCAATGATCCAAACTGATTTTGAGAGCAAGGCAATGCAGCGTGTATTTGACACCATTTACCTGATCACCAAGCTTGTCCCGGAATCCCACGGTTCTTCCCTTGAACCCCTGAAAAAAGTTGCAGAGCCTCCGGCTGAAGCCGGAAAACCCAACTCAAAAAAGAAATTCCATACCAGCCCGGTGGCGGGAAAGGCCACCCGCCTGAGCATTGCAGAATTACTGGAAGACCCTGAAGCATATGAGGGCAGTGTGGTAGAACTCACTGGTGTTTGCACAAAAATCAATGAAGGCATCCTCGGGCGTAACTGGCTGCACCTGAAAGACGGGACAGCGGATGACAAGGACCTGGTGATCACTTCACAGGATGGTGTGGACCCGGGAAGTAAAATCACAGTCCGTGCCGTGGTATATCTCAATAAAGATTTTGGGGCCGGCTATGCTTACGCCGTACTCCTGGAAGATGGGGTGATCATTCCCTGATCGGGACATAAAATCCTTTCTTTCTACAATAGTATAAAGCCGTTATTCCAACATAACGGCTTCATTCGTTTTTGCCGGTTTTGGGAAGACCGGGATTACCTGTAGAGGGTAAAGTGCCCTACGTATTGCTGTTTTTCATTGTCATTGGCATTGACCACATACCAGTAATCCCCGGTAGGAAGTTCCTTTCCATCGTACATTCCGTCCCACTTGGTTACCTGGTCCAGTATGGCCACAACCCGCCCGTACCGGTCGTAGATCTTCACCTCTATATTCGGGAAGAACTCGCGGTTTAGCGGCGCCCAGAAGTCGTTCATTCCGTCACCGTCCGGGGTAAAGAAATTTGGGAAATCCACAATCCCCATAAAATCGAACGGAAACACCAGGCTGGCTTCACACCCGTTCTGGTCCACCACCCGTATGTTTATGTCGGCATCGTAGTTAAGGGTAAACACATTCTGGCTTCCAAAGAAATCACCCTGGAAAAAGAATTCATACCCGCCAAAACCTCCGGTAGCCGTAGCCGTAATTTCGTTGGGGCCCGTCTGTACAGCATCTAGGGTAAGGGGTTCATAGGCTTCCATGGTAAATTCGACCATATTGGTACATCCATTTTCATGGTAGATATAAACCACATGGTCCCCAGCTGCAAGATCGCCCCAACTTCTGGTGAGATCGGCATTGGCTGTAATTGCATCGGTAGGATCCACAGGATCCAGCGCAAAGAGGACCTGATCCAGAACGCTGCCATCCTGCATTTCGATCTGTGTGGTGCTAAAGGGGAATATCCCATCGCAACCGTACTGGATATCAACGGTGGCACTGAGGTCTGCTCCAAGGTCAATCGGGATAACCACATTGGCGGTACATCCATTGGCGTCCCGGATAAATACTACATAGGATTCTCCACCCTGCAAATCCTCATAGAGGAGGGCATCGTTTCGGATGAAATCTGCGTCATCCGCTGAATTAAGGCTGGTCTCGTAATAAGGTGTACCCATGGCGTCGGTAAAGGGGGTTCCTCCGTTAATGGTTAGTTGTGCACTACCATCGGCGAATCCGATGCAGGTTTCCGGAGTGGTGGTAAAATCCGCCACAAGGGTCTCTGGTTCCGTAACCCGGACCGTGGTCAGTTCTGAACAGCCCTGTTCATCCTGGATCAGTATATCGTATTCCCGTCCTGCGCCCGGCGCTCCTTCAAGGTCCGTAAAGGTGAACACCCCTGGATTTGCGGGATCACTGAAAAATTCATTGAAATTGGGTTCAATGGCAAACTGGAGCAGTCCCTGTCCTCCACTGGTCACTTCTACGGTAATAGTTCCGTCACGCTCTCCGGAACAGGAAACGGGAGTAGTGGTGGTGGTAAACAGGATGGGGTCAGGCCGAACAATGGTAAAAGGGCCTTCCACATCCGAACAGGTGCTGCCGCTGGTGACTGCCACATAGTACGCTGTTCCTTCAGGTAACTGGTGTCAAATACACGCTGCATTGCCTTGCTCTCAAAATCAGCTTGGATCATTGCCTCGTTGTAGTAATAGGTTTCCCCTGCCTTGATCTCCAGGTTTTGGGCGTCAATCAGCGTAAGCCCGTTGGAGTTGACTACATCGCAGGTATTGGCCCCATTCACTTTGCGCACTTCGTACTGGTAAAAACCAGGTCCGCCTGAAATTAGGACGGAAGTAATTCCGGCCCCCATGGAGGTAAATGGATCGGCAGGAGCTGATCCCACGGGCCGGAACTCATACTCGAATCCAGGCTCCGGATTGGTGATGGTCAGGCGCATCTCTCCCATGCCACCACAACCTGGGGCCTGTACCTGTACAAGCGTTGGTACGACGGCCGGGGGCGGGTTCACAAAATAAGGCTGGCTTACCCCCACGCACTGAAAGCTGGAGGAGACTTCAATGGCATACCAGCCTGCGCTGATATACCCGACTCCTGCCGTTCCTGCAAAGGTGGGCGAATCCTGAAGCCCGCTTCGGGACAATTCATCGGTGATGTCATTGCTACCCAGATAGATCAGCTGGTCTTTGTACCCGGATCCCGCAACTCCTCCGGAAGCACCCGGGGTAGCTGTACTGGCATCCCCTGTAGCCGGGTCATAGGCTTCCAGGACCGCATTGTTCCCCCCAGGGCAGACCAGGGATTGAGGTTCCCGGATCCCAACCAGAATGGGAGGGATCGGATTCAGGGTAATATCCGTCGTTTCAATACACCCTTCAATATCCCGGACCTCTACCCGGTAGTCTCCGCTGGAAAGGTTCTCGAAACGGTTGCTGGCGGCAAATGGTACAACTTCCAGGAAAGTACCGCTTCCATCGTCCTGCAGCAGCCGGAATTCAAATGGTGATCTATCCCAGCCTCCGATAGCGGAAGCCACAATTACACCTGTATTGTCATTACAACTCACATTGCCTTCCTCCACAGCGGTTGGCTGCAGCGGGCCATTGGGTGCCCTCACTGTGGCTACATTACTTTCCCCCGGGCATTCCGGGGCATCTGATGAAACAACATCCACTATATAATTTCCCCCCTCAAGGCCGGTAATACGGGCCGGATCCCCGTTGACATCCGGGAAGTTGGTCGTATCGAAATTCCCACTGGCCGCAGCAGGCAGGATGCGGTTGCCACTGGTATCCACCTGGAATACTTCATAGCTGTATCCCCCACTGTAGTCTGAGACTTCGATGAACAGGGCTCCGTCATTTCCGGGGACGGCACAACGTACCGGATTGGCCTCACTGATCTGGACCACCGGGTATAGAGGGTCTTGCACTTCGTGCAGCGGAAGGGGGTAACTGCACCCACCTGTATTATCGGCTACCTCCAGCAGGTATCCCCCTGCAGCAGGAAGATCCACCAATACGAAGGAATCTCCAGGATTATTGGTGACGGGAGGTACGGCCACAGGACCATTGGTGAGGGATACCGTAAAATCTGAGGTGCCCACTACATCAATCCGGACCCGTTCAGGTGTTGTACAGGTTAATGCGGATTCTACATTCAGGGTAGGAATCACATCCGTCGGCGGATTGATCACCGGAAGTGTGACCTGATACTGACATCCGTTCCCGTCAATGGCATACACCGTAATGGTTTGGGGAGAACCATTATCAACAATTTCAAAGGTGTTGGAGTTCTGGTAGTTCTCAAACCCTGTAATACTGTACAGGTACCCGCCTGCAGCAGTCCCGGGGTCTACTACGGAAACCGTAATGGTTGTTGAGCTAAAGCGGTTTGCCCCGGGCTCACAGCTGAAATCCGGTGCATTTGCACTGATGGAGAACGGAAGCGGTTCGCTGATCTCGATCCCGTCCTGCCGGTCTTCACAATTTCGGCTTGATACCACAGTGACATCATAGAATCCAGGGGGCAGATTTGTAAAGGATCCGGAACCATTCTGGTCCACAATATTGCTTGTTCCTGCCTCGTACAGGGTATACACCAGTGGACTGTCTGTATCTGTGCCCGGTTGCAGGATCACATCGATGCTTCCGTCATTCGCGCCATTACAGGAGATATCAGAATCCAGCACCGTGCTGATCACAGGAGGTATGGCGGCATCCAGGGTGATATTATCCACAAGGAAGTCACAATTCCCGCTCAGGTCGGCTACCAGGTTATCGGTTACCAGCACCTCGTAGTCCCCGGGAGCATATCCGCTGAATACTCCGGTCGTATTGTCCTCAATATAGCCGCCACTTCCATTCCGAAGCTCAAAGGTGAAGTCTCCGCTACCCCCGGTGGTGGCAATGGTGATTTCCCCGTCGCTGCTGTTACAGGTCGGATCTGTACTGAAACCTCCGGAAGCACTCAGGAATTCATACACAGTTGCTGTTCCCTGACTGATACAACCGTTGGCATCCACCACGTCTACGGTATAATCTCCGGGGGAAGCCACCGTATAAGTATACTCCCAGTAGGCACCGTTGAGTATCCCGAATTGTTCGTCTCCATTCAGGGTGAAACGCGGGGTATCCACACTGGAAGGCATACGCACCAGGATGTCAAAGGAAGTGGCTGTCACATCACACTGGTTTTCCACGATAAAGGCAGGGGCTGCCAGGTCCGGATCCAGGTTGATAATAGTTGCAATCGCAAAGGACGTACAACCGCTAATATCCCGCACGTACACATCGTAATTCCCGGCTGGGCCCAGGAAGGTTGTTTCGCTGGAGTAATCTGCCGGGCTTGGGGATACGCCCGAATCCATGATCGCATAGATGTAGGGTCCGCCGGCACCCCCTGCCCCCTGTACTGTGAACTGCCCAAAGGCATTACAATTCGCGGGATCCTGTGCAATAATATCAATGCTGGGCAGGTTCTGCTCGATAGTCACAGCTATGGCATCCGTACAGTTGTTGGAGAGGTCGGTAACGATAATCTGATAATTCCCCGGAAGGGTTTCATGGGTATTGGAGTAGATCGGGGAAACATTGGTTGGGTTTTCCAGGGTGATACGCGTCCCGTCATCCGTGTTCAGCAACTCGATGAGCAGATCGGTATTCGGTCCAAAACCATCCACGTCGTAGATCAATTGGCCATTTCGGTTTACATCACAGAATCCGGGTGTGGAACTGGCTGTGATATCCAGGGTAGATGGCCCTTCCACGGGAGGGATCTCGTCCAAATACACGCAACCTGTCCCAAGGTCGGTCACTTCCACTACATAGGCTACTCCGAACTGGAGTCCGGTGAACGTATGGCGCCTTGGAGGGATATTCGGGGTAACCGGAGGGTGATCACTTTCCAGCCTGATCAGGAACGGACCTACACCACCGACGATCTCCACGGTATTCGAGAATCCGGAAGGATCACAAACAGGGGCAGGTACAGGGTCCGGAACCACATCCAGGTTAGTCTGGTCCACTGTGACCGTATCCTCATCCCGGCATCCAAATGCATCCAGGGTTATTACCCGG
>JARRLI010000175.1:0-7073 GCA_037387145.1 Robiginitalea sp.
CTCCGGAACCTGTTCGGTCTGCCTTGCTCGAATGGGGCCGTTGGTGGAACCAGGCTTTTGAAGCCATCGGTTTCAAGGATGCCTTTCAGATGAAAATGTTACCCGATGATGCGGACCCTCTGGACGTTCGGTACAACGTGATTCAGTGGGTGCATCGTTCGACCCGTGGATGGAGCTACGGCAGCAGTATTAAGGATCCGCGTACAGGAGAGATAATCAAAGGTCATGTAAGCCTTGGGAGCCTTAGGATCCGGCAGGACTTTATGATCGCACAGGCGCTGGCTGACAAACCTTATGAAAACTCAGACGACAACAACCAGGCCATGCTGGAACTCGCCCTGGCAAGAATTCGTCAGCTCTCAGCCCATGAAATAGGCCATACCCTTGGTTTTGCGCATAATTTTGCGGCAAGTGGGCTGAATAAAGCATCCGTGATGGACTACCCACATCCGGATTTCCGATTGACAAATGGGAGCATTGACTTTTCTAAGGCCTATGATACGGGAATAGGGGCCTGGGATAAGGTCTCGGTAGCCTATGCATATTCCGTCTTCCCGAATAATGCGGACAAGGTCAGCGACCTTCAGGAAATCCTCTCGGCGGCCGAACGGGATGGACTAAGGTATATTTCTGACAGGGATGCGCGGGCACAAGGCGGAGCCCATGCACTTGCTCACCTTTGGGATAACGGGAAAAACGCATCGGAGGAGCTGGAGCGGGTACTCGATATCCGGAAGGTTGCCATGGACCAGTTTGCCCCGGAAAATATCAGATCCCGCGAACCCTATGCAGTACTGGAAGACGTGTTTGTACCCCTGTACTTCTTCCATCGGTACCAGACCGAGGCCGCTGTTAAGCTCATTGGTGGCATGGATTACAGGTATTCGATCCGGGGAGATGGAACAGAACCCTGGGGATTCCTTCCAAAAAAACAGCAGCTGGAGGCGCTGGAAAGTGTACTAGGCACCCTGGATGCCTCTCACCTGGCAATCCCAAAACGGATTCTCGATTGGTTTCCCCCGAGGGCAATTGGATATTACGGGTCTCGTGAATCGTTTAAAGGAAGAACAGGTGTGAGTTTTGATGCATTGGGAGCTGCTGAAACCGCAGCCGACATGACCCTGGGACTTTTGTTGCATCCGGAACGGGCTTCAAGACTGGTCAACCAGGGGGGGCTTGATCCGGACCCACTCGTACTGGAAGAAGTCCTAGACGCTTTGGTGGATGCAACCCTCCAGGGCGATATGCCCGGAGATACCTACCATGCAGAGGTTCAACAAGTGATCAATTTTCGCGTATTGCAGCACCTGATGTCCCTGGCTAATCATACAGCGGTACATCCACAGGTGAATGCGGCTGCTCATGCATCCCTTTCGGGCCTGAAAGCATCGCTTCTTAAAAGTAAGGAAGCGGGGGCCATGGAGCGTGAAGTAGTCCGTCGCATAAACAGGTTTGAGACGCATCCGGAAGAATTCAGGGTGGTGGAAGCCCCCAAAATCCCGGACGGATCTCCCATCGGGATGGCTTGCTCTCAGTAATATGTATAAATGCTTATGGAAGTTAACCTTATCAGTGATACGGTAACCCGTCCTACTCCGGAAATGCTTTCTGCAATGATGCAGGCTAAAGTAGGAGATGACGTATTCAAGGAAGATCCTTCGGTCAATGCGCTGGAGGGAAAAGTCGCAGATCTCTTCGGAAAGGAGGCCGCTTTGTTTTTTCCCAGTGGGACCATGGCCAACCAAACTGGGATCAAACTGCACACCCGGCCGGGTGACCAGCTTATCTGTGATCAGTTTGCCCATGTGTATAACTACGAAGGTGGGGGAGTGAGCTTTAACAGCGGGGTCTCCTGCAAGCTGGTAGATGGAAGTCGGGGTATGATGACAGCTGAACAGGTGGAAGCGGCAATCAACCCTCCTGATTTTTATCACAGCCCGCGGACCTCCCTGGTCTGTATTGAAAATACCACCAACAAAGGTGGTGGCGCTTGCTGGGATTTTGCAGAACTCCGAAAGATTCGGGAGGTTTGTGATCAGCACGGATTGAAATACCACCTGGACGGGGCGCGTATCTGGAATGCACTGGCAGCCCGGGAAGAAACCCCTGAAGAATACGGGGAACTTTTTGATACGATCAGTGTATGCCTGAGCAAAGGGCTTGGATGCCCTGTTGGGTCCCTGCTGGTAGGTTCAAAGGCAGATATGGAGCATGCCCTTCGAATACGGAAAATTTTGGGAGGAGGGATGCGACAGGCCGGGTATCTGGCCGCTGCAGGCCTCCATGCACTTGAGCATCACAGGAATCGTTTGTCTGAAGATCACCGGCGGGCTGCCGAAATCGGAAAACTTCTCAGCACCAAGCCTTATGTGACCTATGTAGCTCCGGTAGAGACGAATATTGTGATCTTTGAGCTGGACCCGTCCATAACCACAGATACAGAAATGGTGAAAGCATTGAATGCAAAGGGTATTCGACTTATAGGAATGGGCCAGGGCAAGTTAAGGCTGGTTACCCATATGGACTATACCGAGGATATGCATCAATATACCCTAGCTGTAATTGATGGTCTCGGGCTAGGATGAATCCGCCTGAGCGCAAATTGAAAATTTCCGCTGTGATCGGTTTTTCTTTCAAAACACCCTGGGCTGCCCAGGCGTCCGCGGAGTTCATCCAGGCAGGTATGAAGCGCTTCCTTATCATCAAAGGGTACACTTTCCAGCAAGGGGGAGCCCTCTTTGCTTTTGACCACAAAGCGGTATTGACCTTTTATGTTTTGAATTTCAAGCAAAAGACCGGAATTTAAAGTAGGGAATCCATACCCGGGATATCCGGCATCCCTTCCTTCGCCACGGCGGATAATTCAGCATCGTGCACTTCGCCGGCTTTGGTCAGGGCTTTGTTCAGGGTAATTACCAGATAATCTGTAAGTTGATCCTTATCCTCAAAAAGGCTGTCGTCAATTCGGATTTCCCTGATTTCACGGTTTGCTGTAACTACCACATCCAAGAGGTTGTCACTGCTGGATTCTTTGATACTCACCGAATCTAGGCGTTCTTTGGTCGCCTTAACCCTTTCCCGGGCCTCTTTCAGCTTTCCCATCATGCCCATCAAGTCTCCTAGCATAACTAATTATTTTGGTTCCTAAAAGTACTAAATTAACAGCACATTGCTTTCTGGGAAGAAAGCTATTCCAATACATGCATTCCTCAGAGATATAGTATTTTTGCACCTCGTTATAAAACCTAGTATCTCCTATGAACAAAATGGTATCTCCCAGGGCCAAGAAGAAACCACATAAACTGGAAAAACACGGAGATGTCCGGACAGATCCCTTTTATTGGTTGAGGGAGCGGGAAAGTCCGGAGGTACTCGATTACCTGCGGGAGAACTCCTATTTGATGGTAACCAGATGGCAGAGGGATATGAATTCTTCGATTTGCGTGGGATTTCCATAAGCCCGGACAATCGGCTTGCTGCCTTCGGTGTAGATACACGTTCAAGAAGGCAGTACAATATCCGCATCAAAAACCTGCATACAGGCGAAGTACTTTCTGATGTTCTGGAAAATACCACCGGCAGTTCTGTATGGGCGGCTGATAACAAAACTTTGTTCTATACCCGAAAAGATCCGCAATCCCTGCGATCGGATAGTGTTTATAAACATACCCTGGGTACTCCCGAAAGTGAGGATGAACTCGTATACAGGGAGGAAGACGAGACCTTCAACACCTATGTCTATAAATCGAAGTCCAGAAAATTCATCATGATTGGTTCTGTCAGTACCCTCACCACGGAATACAGGTTTTTATCGTCAGAAAATCCCGGGGGATCTTTCCGTGTCTTTTCGCCCCGGGAACGGGGTGTAGAATATTCCGTGTACCACTATGGGGACCATTTCTACATCGTAACCAACCGGGACGGGGCGCATAACTTCAAGGTAATGCGAACGCCCGAGGAAAAAACCCAGGCTGACCATTGGGAGGAATTCATCCCCCACAGGGATTCGGTGCTGCTGGAAGATATTGAGATCTTCCGGGACTATTATGTTATTGCAGAGCGGGACACGGGCCTGAACCGTATACAGATCAACCGCTGGGACGGGTCTGAGAGTTATTACCTGCCTTTTGACAATGAAACCTATGTAGCCTATCCGTACATCAATCTGGATTTTGACACAGAATATTTACGGTACGTATACAATGCTATGACCTCGCCCTACAGCGTTATAGACTTTAATATGAAGACCGGGGAGAAGATCGTGCGCAAGGAACAGGAGGTATGCGACCCGAAGTTTGAAAAAGAGAACTACCGGTCTGAACGGATATGGGCTCCGTCTGGGGACGGGAAGTCCATTCCCATCTCCCTGGTGTACCACAAGGATACACCCCTGGATGGCAGCAGTCCCCTGCTTCAATATGGGTATGGCTCTTATGGGAGTACCATCGATCCGTATTTTTCCACTCCACGTTTAAGTTTGCTCGACCGGGGATTTATATATGCCATTGCACATGTACGTGGTGGGGAGTACCTCGGCAGGCCCTGGTACGAGGATGGAAAACTTCTGAAGAAGAGAAATACCTTTACCGATTTCATAGATTGTTCAAAACACCTTATATCCCGCAACTATACCAGTCCAGAACATCTGTATGCCTATGGTGGATCCGCCGGGGGTCTTATGATAGGTGCGGTGATCAATATGGAACCCGGCCTCTACCACGGCGTGATAGCGGCAGTACCCTTTGTCGATGTGGTTACTACCATGTTGGATGAGACCATCCCGCTGACTACCGGGGAGTACGACGAATGGGGAAATCCTTCCGAACGCGAGTTTTACCAATACATGTTATCCTATTCCCCTTATGACAATGTCAGCGCTCAGGCGTATCCCCATATGCTGGTGACCACCGGTCTGCACGACAGCCAGGTACAGTACTGGGAACCGGCTAAATGGGTAGCCAGGCTCCGGGAACTAAAAACCAGTACTGCCCGTCTGTTCATGTATACTAATATGGGTGCTGGCCACGGAGGCGCTTCAGGTCGCTTTAATTCCCTAAAGGAGACAGCCCGGGAGTACGCATTTTTATTGGACCTGGAGGGAATAACTTCCTAATTTGGAAAAAAGTGTTAATTTTGACCCCACAATCAGACCTACCCCAACGTAAAGGTCGCTTACCTAACCTGATGTGCATGGATCCGAAAATACAGGCCCACGCGAATATCCTCGAACTTATTGGAAATACCCCCCTGGTAAAGATCAATTCGCTTACCTCGGACTTACCGGGCGAATATTACGCCAAACTTGAGGCTTTCAATCCGGGACATTCCTCCAAAGACAGGATAGCCGCTCATATTATTGAACAGGCAGAGGGAAGAGGAATTCTTAAACCTGGCAGTACCATTATAGAAACGACCTCCGGCAATACGGGTTTCAGTCTTGCCATGGTAAGTATCATAAAGGGATATAAATGTATCCTTGCCGTTAGTTCCAACTCTTCTGCGGACAAAATTGATATGCTTCGTACCATGGGTGCCAAGGTATATGTTTGCCCGGCACATGTCAGTGCAGATGATCCCCGCTCCTATTACGAGGTGGCCAAGCGTTTGCACAATGAAATAAAAGACTCTGTATACATCAATCAGTATTTCAACCAGCTGAACATTGATGCCCATTACACAACTACGGGTCCTGAAATCTGGGAGCAAACCGCAGGACAGCTGACGCATCTGATTGCCTGTAGTGGAACAGGTGGCACGATTTCCGGAACAGCCAGATTTCTAAAGGAACAAAATCCGGATATCCGTATCATTGGAGTGGATGCCTACGGGTCGGTATTGAAAAAATATCACGAAACCCGGGAGTTTGACCGGGATGAGATATATCCTTACCGCATAGAAGGATTGGGTAAGAACCTGATCCCTGATGCCACAGATTTTGAAATCATTGACAAATTTGTGAAGGTCACTGACGAAGCCAGTGCGCATATGGCCCGCGAAATCTGCAAAAAGGAAGGAATTTTTGCCGGATATACCTCCGGAGCAGCCATGCAGGCTCTGAAACAACTCGTTGCCTCGGGGGAGTTCGGTTCTTCCAGCAGGGTCGTGATCATCTTTCCGGATCACGGATCACGTTATATGAGCAAGATATACAGTGATCAATGGATGGAGGACCAGGGGTTTTCCGAGCCTACGCATGTTGAGGAGTTCCAGCAGATGGAGATCGTAAATAAGACGCTTTAAGCCCCATTTTTTATTGGATACTTCGAAGCCAATCCTTAAGAGGGCGTTTGTATCAAGTGTAAAATTCTGTACTTTTGACCCGTTGATCAAACCTCAACGGCATCTGCATTTAGGGAAGGTCATTAACCAAGCTACTATTACATGAGAGATTTATTCGACCGCATCATTGAAAACAAGGGGCCCTTAGGGAAATGGGCTGCCCAGGCCGAAGGATATTTTGTCTTCCCCAAACTGGAAGGACCGATTTCTAACCGCATGAAATTCCGGGGACGGGAGGTGATCACCTGGAGCATCAATGATTATCTGGGGCTTGCTAATTTACCTGAGATCAAGAAAGTGGACGGGGAGGCCGCAATGGAACACGGGGCCGCCTATCCAATGGGAGCCAGAATGATGAGTGGTCATACCTCCACCCATGAAGAACTTGAAAAGCAACTGGCCGAATTTGTTGATAAGGAGGCTGCCTATCTGTTGAATTTTGGATATCAGGGGATCATGTCAGCGATAGACGCCCTTGTTTCCAAGGACGATATCATCGTATACGATGTGGATTCCCATGCGTGTATCATCGATGGAGTACGCCTTCATGTGGGCAAGCGTTTTACCTTTAAGCATAACGATATTGAATCCCTGGAGAAAAACCTCGAAAGGGCAACAAAAATGGCGGAACAGACCGGAGGCGGTATTTTGGTGATCTCCGAAGGTGTTTTCGGAATGCGGGGAGAACAGGGGAAGCTCAAGGAACTTGTAGCCCTTAAGAAGAAATATAACTTCCGTCTCCTGGTGGATGATGCGCATGGATTTGGAACCCTCGGGACTACAGGGGCCGGAGC
>JARRLI010000176.1:0-12585 GCA_037387145.1 Robiginitalea sp.
TTTTTTATTTCCACGCTCCCATCATCACCGGTTCTGATGCAGAGGGTGCCGGGGAGATGTTCCGGGTGACTACCCTGGATGCTAAAACCCCTCCCCTTACAGAAGAAGGGGATGTAGATTATAAGGCCGACTTCTTCGGCAAAGAAACCAACCTCACGGTTTCGGGTCAGCTCGAAGCCGAGGCCTATGCCATGGGGCTTGGTAAGGTCTACACCTTTGGACCTACATTTCGTGCTGAAAATTCCAACACTTCCCGGCATCTGGCCGAATTCTGGATGATCGAACCCGAAATGGCCTTCTGCGACCTTGATGGCAACATGGACCTGGCAGAGGATTTCATTCAGGAAACCCTGAGGTATATCCTGGAACATTGCGAGGAAGATCTTCAGTTTTTGGAGAAACGACTGCAGGATGAAGAAAAGAATAAACCCCAAGTTGAACGCAGCGAAATGAGCCTGCTCGACCGGCTTCGGTTTGTGACAGAACAACCATTCAAAAGGGTAACCTATACAGAAGCCATCGAGATCCTTCGCAACAGCAAGCCCAACAAAAAGCGGAAATTCACCTACCCCATAGAAGGCTGGGGTACAGATCTGCAGAGTGAACATGAGCGCTATCTGGTTGAAAAGCATTTTAAATGTCCGGTAATCCTTTTCAATTATCCCGCATCGATCAAGGCATTCTACATGCGACTTAATGAGGACGGAAAAACTGTGCGCGCCATGGACATCCTCTTTCCAGGGATTGGGGAAATAGTTGGAGGTTCGCAAAGAGAGGAGCGCCTCGATGTCCTGAAACAAAGGATGGAAGAGCTGGGAGTCGACCAGGAGGAGCTTTGGTGGTATCTGGACCTGAGGAAGTTTGGGACTGCTGTGCACAGCGGATTCGGCCTTGGTTTTGAGCGACTGGTTCAATTTGCGACCGGGATGGGAAATATCCGGGATGTTATTCCTTTTCCGCGTACGCCGCAGAACGCTGAGTTTTGATGTGAATTACTTAATTTTAAACGGCCCAAGCCGTTGATACTATCCCCTTATGCTCAAGCAACACCTGCAGTTCAAACTCTCCCAAAAACTGTCCCCTCAGCAAATCCAGCTGATGAAATTAATACAGTTACCTACACAGGCCTTTGAACAACGCCTGAAGCAGGAACTGGAGGAGAACCCGGCTCTGGAATCGGGACGGGAAGATTCGGCAGGAGAAGAAGATGAATTTCAGGATTCCTATGAGACCTCGGCCGAATCCGAGGTAATAGATACCGGGGACATTAATATTGATGAATACCTGAGTGATGATGAAATCCCTGATTATCGGACCCGTAGCAGCAATTACGGGGATGAAGAGGAAAAACAGGTCCCGTATGCTGCTGGGATCTCTTTCAACCAACACTTGCTAAATCAGCTTAATACCGAATATCTGGACGACGAGGAGTGGCAGATCGCGGAATTCCTTGTAGGCAGTATTGATGAGAGCGGATATATCCGGAGACCCATCTTGGAAATTATGGATGATTTGGCCTTTACCCAGAATATTTTCACGGATGAAGAAACCATTTTAAAGGTTCTCAAAAAAGTACAGCAACTCGACCCCCCAGGAGTTGGTGCCCGGTCACTGGACGAATGCCTGCTCCTGCAGCTGGCCAGAAAGGAAGAGACAGCAGCAGTCCAGCTTGCAAGAGAAATCCTAGAGAAGTCCTTTGATCACTTCACCAAAAAACACTACAAAAAGCTGATACAACGCCATAATGTGGATGAAGAATCCCTGAAAGAAGCCATTCAGGAGGTCGAAAAACTGAATCCCAAACCGGGTGGGTCTTATTCGGGGAACAATAAAATGGTGGAACATGTAGTTCCGGACTTCACCATCCGGATCGCAGAGGGAGAGTTGGAACTCGGCCTGAATAGCCGAAATGCTCCTGAGCTGCATGTTTCGCGTGGTTACTCTGACATGCTGGCCGGTTACAAAAGTGCCAAGGACAAATCCAAAACTCAGAAAGATGCGGTAATGTTCATCAAACAGAAACTGGATGCTGCCAAGTGGTTCATAGATGCGATCAAACAACGTCAACAAACCCTCTATACCACTATGAATGCCATCATGAACTACCAAGAGGAATATTTCCTTACCGGAGATGAGCGAAACCTCAGGCCCATGATCCTGAAGGATATTGCTGATCAGATTGGAATGGATGTCTCCACGGTTTCCAGGGTGGCTAACAGCAAGTACGTTGACACCCCCTATGGCACCAAATTGATCAAGGAATTCTTTTCAGAATCGGTCAAAAATGTCGAAGGGGAAGATGTTTCCACCAGGGAGATTAAGAAAATACTGGAGACCGTTGTTGGCGAAGAGGATAAGCGAAAGCCGTTAACGGATGATAAACTGGCGGGGATCCTTAAGGATAAGGGATATCCTATTGCGAGGCGAACAGTGGCAAAATATCGCGAGCAACTTGGAATCCCGGTGGCCCGTCTCCGCAAAGAAATATAATGCGTATTTTCAGCAAACTTATCAGCTTTCTGTTTCACCCCCTCTTTATTCCCACATACGGAACAGTCTTCTATTTCATGGTCACCCCCAAGTACAGCCCTCTGGAAATGCAGGGAGGGAACATCCTTCCCATCTTTATCCTGACGGTGATCATACCATTGGGCAGTCTTTTGATCCTCAAACAGCTGGGTATGATGAGATACCCCTTGTTACAAACAGCCGAGGAGCGCATCTACCCACTTTTGATCTTTCTAGCCCTGATACTGATGGTATTGCTGAAAATCATTCCGAACCACTATACTGTAGAACTGTATTACTTCTTTATGGGAATGGCCCTTGCCACGGCAAGTTGCCTGCTTTTAGCCCTGGTTGGGAAGGTTGTAAGCCTTCATATGGTGGGAGTAGGAAGCCTGCTAATGTTCATGGTAGCTCTCAGCATACATTTTGAGAAGAATATCGTGGTGGCTATCAGCCTTTGCACCCTGACATGCGGCCTTCTGGCCTCAGCCCGTCTATTTCTGAACCTTCATGGCCGGGCGGTTCTTCTCACCGGATGGCTGATTGGGTTAGTCTCCCAGATTATTCTGCTGCAATTTTGGCTTTGAGCGGCCTAAGACTACGGCAAATGCTAACCAGGAATCCTAAAGGATATAAAAAATAAGGCCCAGGTGTAAGGGGGCCATTTCAAGGGATTGACCGTCAGAAATGGTTACCCCGTCTTCGAACAGGGAATTCAGGCCGTAGTACAGATGCAGGTTGAAGGTATTATAACCTACATTCAACATTAGCCCGTATCTGAAGTTCTCCGAATCCGAATTATAGAAGCTGTCTACAAAATCCTTGGTTACGAATTTAGATCGCGTCCCTACGATATAGCCTAACTTAAAACCACCATAAATCCTCCAGAATTTGTAATCTGTCCGCGTGGAGTTTCGCCATCTGATTTCTACAGGCAACTCTATAATGTGAGTTTCGAGTTTATTCCTTTTATAATCAACAGTTCCATCCAGGATCTCATAGCGAATATCAGACCCGTCTTCAATTGCCCTCAGATTGGTATAATAGGAATTGAAGGAGTATCCCAGCCCAACGCCGATTGCAAACGTACATGCCTGATTAAGGGGAAAGTCCCGTATAAAACCACTCTGTAGTCCATAGGAAAGTCCGTTCTGTGATACTCTTTGCGGTAAATCCAACAGCAAATTATAGGTGACTCCAAGGTAAAATTGATCTTCACGGTACCGCTGATCCTGATCAGGAACAACGTCTGCCTGTGCCCTTAAGGTCAGGGAAAACAGCAATGAGATAAAAAGAATACCGTATTTCATGACTAATCTAATCTGATTTGAAAATATTACTGAAGGTTCCTGAAAGCGTCACCTTCATAAGTTGTATAGTTCACTTTGAGGGCATTCACCTTGCGCAATTCCATTTTAATATCCGAAATAAGCCCCATATTCGCATCTTTGTCCACCTTAAGTGCCGTAGTTAATACGTTCTGCAATTCCTGCGGTTTTTTAACGCGTTCCTGCAGAATAAAATCACCTACTTCGGAAACACTTGCGAATTTATCATTCAGCTGAATCTTGGGTTCAGATCCAAAAACTTTCTGATACTGGCTCGTTGGCTTGCCCACATAGATGTAAATAACCCTGTCCTTTTTCTCCAGTTTTTTGACTTCACTTGCATTTGGCAGCGTGTTCTCCACCATCAGCGTACTGTCCTTCATGGTGGTCACCGTCATAAAGAAGAATAACAGCATGAAAACAATATCAGGGAGCGACGCAGTGGATACCGCGGGTAAATCCCCATCCTTTTTCTTATTAAACTTTGCCATGAATTGCCTTTTTAATTGGTATTTGTTTCGGCCTCTGAAAGCTTCTGAGGGAACAAATCCTGGATTTGCTTAACCTTATCCTTCAGTTCATCCCGAATGCTTGAGGGCGTTTCCGGATTGAGGAACTCAGCTTCCATCTCGGTAAAATTACGCCCAAAAAGCCGTTGGGCTTCCCGGTTCCTCAAATCATTATAAGCTCCTACCAATTCGTTTTGAACAGTTATGTAGGTAGCGTATTTCGTCTCCCGGTCATTCTTAAGAGAGATAATGGCCTTGGTTGGGTTATCCGAAGTAGTACCATCTCTGCGGCCTTTGCAATACTTGCAAGTACCATCCCCACCATTGTCAAGAAAGTCAATTGCCGCTTGTCGCAGTTGCTGCAGGTTCATCAATTGCTCTTCGACCAGCAGCTGACCATTCTTATTGATATTAACTGTAAAGATATTCTTCTGTTTGATCACCACATCTGTATCAGGTGGTTCAATGGGCGGCAACATGCGGTCCAAACCTGAATCGGTTTCGATCGTAGTTGTAACCAGGAAAAATATCAGTAGCAGGAAGGCAATATCTGCCATGGATCCTGCATTTACTTCGGGTGGTCCTCCTCTTCTGGCCATAATCCTTTAATTAGAAGTTGAAAGCGAATTCTTGATTCCTCCCCATATCATAGAAACAACGGCTATGATCACGAGCAGGAAAAACATATTCAATCCAGTTCCGATGTTCTTGACAACCGATTCGGAAGTCGCAACTCCCCGGCTGGCCATCGTTTCAACGGTTCCATCAGAACCGTCTGAAAGGACATATGAAAGAGCGACCACAACCAGAAAGGCTGCAATTCCAATAAGGGTCTTTTTCAAACTCTGGGGATTGGCAACCATGTGCTTGACGGTAAATGCCAGACTAGTAACTACGGCAAAAGCCAGTAACAGGTACATAATCATGAACATCCAGTGCACGGCACCACTTTCCACAGCGTCTCCCACTGGCATGTCTCCAGCAGGCAACTGCGACCAGAGAATAGCTGCTGCGGCTCCCAGCACTGCTAAAACTATTTTTACAATTTTATTCATATCAAGGTCTTAAGGTCCGACTTATTTGTTGTGATCTACCAGCATGTCGATCAGGGTAATCGATGAATCTTCCATATCATTGACAATGCTATCTATTTTAGCAATGATGTAGTTGTAGAAGATCTGCAGGATGATCGCAGTGATCAGACCGAATACCGTTGTTAAAAGAGCAACCTGGATGTCTCCGGCGATAAGGGAGGCACTTAGGTTACCAACAGCACTAATTTTCTGGAATGCCTGAATCATACCGATTACCGTTCCCATGAACCCAAGCATGGGCGCAATGGCGATAAACAGAGATAGCCAGGAAACGTTTATCTCCAATTGTCCCATTTGAACTCCGCCATAAGCAACTACTGCTTTTTCTGCGGCTTCTATGCTGTCTCCTGCCCGGTCCAGTCCCTGATAAAAGATTGAGGCAACAGGGCCTTTGGTATTTCGGCAAATTTCCTTGGCTGCTTCGATACCTCCAGTTGTAAGGGCATCCTCCACCTGATTTTTTAACTTGGTGGTATTGGTACTGGCCAGATTCAGGTAGATTATCCGCTCAATTGCAACGGCCAATCCCAATATCAAACAAAGAAGAACAATACCCATGAATCCTGCACCTCCCTGGATGAACTGCTCTTTGAGAACCTGGGTAAACCCGCGATCTTCCGCAGCTGCTGCAGCTTCGTCCTGGAGCATCACCGTAGCTGTAGCCAGGGTTGAAGTCATATTCGATGGGATTGCATTCGCGTTAGCGCTTACCGTATTTGTACTGAGGACAAATAGCCCAGCCATAGCCAGGATGGAGAATAATTTTTTCATTTTTTCAAACTTAAATTTAGATTAGTTATTAGGGCTAAAGATATAAAAAAATTGGAACTAAAAAATTAATCCAACCCCTGGTTTTTCTAGAATAACTCATAAAAAACAGGGCTTGAAAATCGAATTGCTCAAAGTTGGGCAAAATCCTTGCGGATTTCTCAAAATGAACAATTCTTGCAGAGAGGAAGGGATTCGAACCCTCGATGCACCTTGTGGGTGCATACACACTTTCCAGGCGTGCGCCTTCGACCACTCGGCCACCTCTCTAGTTACTCAAGGTTTTAAATGACGAAGGCGGGACGCCGCTGCCCAAAAGGTACATCAACTTGGTCAGCGCTGCCTCTGTTGTAATATCCTTTCCGTCTATGAGTTGCATTTCAGCCAGGGTGGCACTGGCCTTATATTTCCCCATTAGCACACTGCCCCCAGGACACTGGGTAACATTTACAATATGCACACCTCTGTCTACTGTATCGCGCAGCAGGTCCAAGAACCAGGAGGCGGTGGGAGCATTGCCTGCTCCATAGGACTCCAGGACCAGGGCCTTCAGGTCCGGGACATTTAAGAGATTATTCACCCATTCGGGGTGTATTCCGGGGAATAGCTTCAACAATCCCACCCGGTTGTCCAGATTCGTATGAACCTGCAGCCCTTTGCGGCCCGCCGATCGCCAAAGGTATTCCCTGTGCAACTTGAGATGTACCCCAGACGTTCCCAGGGTAGGATAATTTGGGGTGTCGAATGCCCGGAATTGTTCGGCACTCATCTTTGTGGTCCGGTTCCCTCTGTACAGGGTGTTCTCAAAATACAGACATACCTCCTGCACCATTGGTCGTCCGTCCTCCCTGAGGGCGGCTATCTGTATTGACGTTATGAGATTTTCCTTGGCGTCCGTCCGAAGATCCCCAATAGGCAGTTGGGAACCGGTGAGGATCACCGGTTTGGACAGGTTTTCCAACATAAAGCTCAGGGCGGAGGCAGTGTAGCTCATGGTATCGCTTCCATGCAGGATCACAAAACCATCATACTGCTCATAGTGTTTGCCGATGTGGTTGGCAAGCAGCTTCCAGTGCATTAATTCCATGTCGGAGGAATCGATGGGTTGGTTAAAAGAAATGGAATGGATTATGCAATCCAGCTGATAGAGTTCCGGAATATATTCGACCACCTTGTCAAAATCGAAGGCCTTCAGGTGACCGGACTCGTAATCCTGTATCATCCCGATGGTACCTCCTGTGTAGATGAGCAATATATGTGGTTTCCTGTTTGTCATAACTTCCCTGATTGATTATCCCATGGTCACAGATCTGCTCAGCAGCCGAATACCTCTTTTGAGTTGTCTGTTGTTATCCGTGCAATTTCGGCTTCCCCTATCCCATATAATTCAGCCAGGCGTTTGGAAACCATCCGAATATAAGCACTTTCGTTCCGCTTTCCCCTGAAGGGTACAGGCGCAAGATAGGGGGCATCGGTCTCCAGGACGATGTTATCAAGGGGGATTTTGTGTAAAAACCGGTCTATTTTGCCATTCTTGAAAGTTGCCACACCCCCGATCCCGAGCTTCATATTCAGTGAAATAGCCCTCCGGGCGTCCTCTATAGTTCCGGTGAAGCAGTGAAAAATACCCCTGAGCTTATCGTCCTTCTCCTCCTCCAGTACCTGAAAGATCTCCTCGAAGGCTTCCCGGCAATGAATCACAATGGGGAGACTGAATTTTTTGGCCAGCTGAATTTGTCTCTTGAACGCAATTAGCTGTTGCTCCAGGCGCGTGGTATCCCAGTACAGATCGATCCCAATTTCTCCGACCGCCACATACCCCCCTGAATTCAGCTGTTTTTCCACAAAGTCGAGTTCCTCTTGAAAATCGTCTCCCACATGTGTGGGATGCAGACCCGCCATCAGATGCATATATTCCGGATACTGATTCCTGAGCGCCTGCATGGCAGGTGCGTAGGAAGAATCAATTGCCGGGAGGAAAAAGCGGCCCACACCGGCTTGTTTTGCCCGTTTTATCATTTCGTCCCGGTCCTCGTCAAAGGCTTCGATATATAAATGTGCATGGGTATCCGTCAATAGCATGGCACAAAAATAGGATTATCTTTGCCAAAACAAGGCTATGGCTTCCCTGAAAAAATACCTGAAGAAAAAGGGGTTTGTCCCTGTAAAAATGTCGCGCACAAGCACCGACCACTTTGAAGTGCAGGCAATCGTCAATGGGGTGCCCGGCCGATTTATTGTAGACACCGGTGCATCCAATACGTGCATAGCTCAGGAGCATGCAGACCATTTCGGCCTGGTTTCAGAAGAAGCCGAAGTAAAGGCCGCGGGAGCAGGGGCCAGCGATATGGAAGCCCGCATTTCGCAAGAGAACAGCATAAAGCTGGGAAAGTGGAAAAGGAAGAAGCTCCAGGTTGTCCTGTTCGACCTTAGCCATGTGAACCATGCGCTCACATCTCAGGAATCCGGCGTCATAGATGGGATCATCGGAGCGGATATCCTCAAGAAAGGGCGGGCCGTAATCGATTACAAAAAGAAGATGCTCTATTTAAAATCCTGATCCCAGGATATATCCCTTTCAGCAATTAGAAGGCCACCTTGATCCAGATAATTCCAAAATTATTTCCAATTCGCAGATCTACCCCCTAAACCTTAAAGTCATGTACAGAAAATGGAAAGTCCTTCTGTACTTTTATTCAATGGGCCTCTTTTTGCAGTCCTGTGCGAACCACCCTGATATGCACACGGTTGTTCCCGATGGATCCGGTGCTTTACTCTTGCCGATCCGGCATCCAGGGAACAACTAGGGTGCAACTAGGCACCTACCGGCATACAGCCAAAGCTTCCTTATAGTTCAAGTGCTTTCTTCAGATCCCCATCCATCAGGTGCTCCTGCGGATTTTCAATGCCTTCTTTAACAGCCACGAGGAAGCCAACGGATTCCTTACCATCGATGATTCGGTGGTCATAGGAGAGGGCTACATACATGATCGGGGCCACAACGATTGAACCTTCCTTTACCACGGGTCGCTCCACGATGTTGTGCATTCCCAGAATACCGCTCTGGGGTGGGTTGATGATGGGTGTGGAAAGCATGGAACCAAAAACACCGCCATTGGAGATGGTAAAAGTCCCGCCGGTCATTTCATCCACAGTGATCAATCCGTCCCTGGCTCTTATGAGCCGTTTTACCTCCTCTTCAATGCCTCGAAAACTGAGGTTTTCAGCATTCCTGATAACGGGAACCATCAGTCCTTTAGGGCCCGAAACGGCAATACTGATGTCGCAGAATTCAAAGGTTATCATTTCCTTTCCGTCGATCATGGAATTTACCGCCGGATACATTTGAAGCGCGCGGATCACTGCCTTTGTGAAAAAGGACATAAATCCTAGGCTTACCCCGTGCTTTTCCTTGAATACTTCTTTATACTCCTTCCGGATCTCGAAAACAGCAGACATATCCACTTCATTAAACGTAGTAAGCATCGCCGTTTCATTCTTGGCCGAAACCAGCCTCTCGGCCACCTTTCTGCGAAGCATGGACAGCTTGCTGCGGGATTCAGACCGTGAACCGCCTTCGGCTGATCCCATGGCAGGAACCGCTTTAACGGCATCCTCCTTCAGAATCCTTCCCCCTCTGCCCGTGCCGGTTACCGATGCGGGTGCAATGCCTTTCTCATCCAGGATCTTCCTTGCCGCAGGAGAGGCCACACCTGCTGCATGAGATTCTTCCTCCACAGGGGTAGTGGGAACAGGCGCAGCTTCGGGTTCTGTCTTCTTCTGGACTGCACTATCCACCTCTTTGCCACCTTCTGGTTTCGCTGCACTGGTATCGATCAGGCAAACGATCTCACCGACGGCAACCGCATCTCCTTCTTCGGCTTTGAGGGTGATGATCCCACTGGCCTCCGCGGGAAGCTCCAGGGTCGCCTTATCCGAGTCTACCTCCGCGATAGCCTGGTCCTTTTCCACAAAATCTCCATCTGCAACAAGCCATTCAGCTATTTCTACCTCCGTGATGGACTCCCCGGGTGAGGGAACTTTCATTTCTAATATCATGAAATGCGATTTTTATCGGTTTAATTTATTTCTGGACTTTGGGATATCCCGTATAACCATTCTCAACGCGACACCTCTTTTTTGGTTGTCGGGGAGGACTGGTTGTCCTTGGTTTTATCAAATACATAATCAATGACCTGCTGATGCCTATTTTTGGAACGCACGGCACTTCCCGCGGCTGGGGAGGCATATATCCTTCGGGATGCTACCCTGAAGGCCCTGGCCTTTTCGTAATGCATTAGAAGGTGACTCCAGGCACCCATGTTCCTGGGTTCTTCCTGTGCCCAAACCAGGTCGTCTGCACGGTCGTATTTTTCTATAATAGCGTTCAGCTGATCAACAGGCAAAGGGAATAACTGCTCGATCCGTACCAGGGCAACATCCGTTCGGCCCTCTTCTTCCTTAACGGCAAGCAGATCGTAGTAAAACTTTCCTGTACAGAATACCAGGCTCCGGATGTCTTTCGAAACAGCCTCCGGATCATCGATGACCTCCATAAAGCTTCCTTCCGTCAGGTCCGCAACGGTAGACACGCATTTGGGGTGTCTCAGCAAGCTCTTTGGCGTAAAGACGATAAGCGGTTTGCGGAAACCTACCAGCATCTGTCGTCTGAGCAAATGATACAGGTTGGCAGGGGTGCTGCAATCAGCCACATACATATTATCACGGGCGCATAATTGCAGGTATCGCTCCATTCGGGCAGATGAATGCTCTGCCCCCTGCCCCTCATATCCGTGTGGAAGGAACATGACCAGACCATTCTGTAATTTCCACTTGTCCTCTGCAGCCGAGATATATTGATCTATCATGATCTGGGCACCATTGCTGAAATCCCCGAACTGCGCTTCCCAGATGGTAAGGGTATTCGGGCTCGCCATCGCATACCCGTAATCGAATCCAAGTACCCCGTATTCGGACAGCAATGAATTGTAAATCTGAAAGCGACCCTGATCGGCTGCCAAATGGTTCAGCAACATGACTTCTTCTTCACTTTCCTCTAGCTTCATGACCGCATGCCTGTGTGAAAAAGTCCCACGCTCAACATCCTGGCCCGTCATCCGGACTCCGTACCCCTCATAAAGGAGTGTTCCATATGCAAGCAATTCACCCATTGCCCAGTCCAGCCGGTCTTTCTCAAAGAACATTTTCTTGCGCTCCCCCACCAGTCTTTCGACCTTTCTTAAGAATTTCATTCCTTCAGGCAATTGGGTGATGACCCGGGCAATATGTTCCAGGTTTTCACGCGGGAAGGAGGTGTCTACCTTATCAAGCATTTCCCATTCCCGCACACGCTGGAACCCACTCCACTCATCCTGCATAAAAGGTTTGATAATCGTTTTCTCCGTCTTGCGGCTGTCTTCAAGCTCCTCCTCCAGACTATCCTTGTACGCTGCTTCGAGTTTCTTTACATAATCAGCACCAATGATTCCTTCAGCGATTAGCTTTTCCGCATAAATGTCCCGGGGGTTATTGTGTTTGGCAATAATCTTATAAAGCTTTGGTTGGGTGAAGCGGGGTTCGTCCCCTTCGTTATGACCGTATTTACGGTAACCCAGCAGATCGAGGAATACATCGCTGCGGAAACGCATCCGGTATTCCAGGGCAAAAAGGGCTGCATGCACCACGGCCTCCACATCATCTGCGTTCACGTGCAGGACAGGGGAGAGTGTAACTTTGCCAACATCGGTGCAATAGGTGGAGGTTCTTCCATCCAGATAGTTGGTAGTGAATCCAATCTGATTATTCACTACCATATGAATGGTCCCGTCTGTACGATACCCTTCGAGCCCGGCCATCTGCACCACCTCGTAGACCACCCCCTGACCGGCTATAGCCGCATCTCCATGGACCACAATGGGCAGTACCCTGGAAAAATCATCGGGGTAATGAGTATCCTGCTTGGCACGCGTAATACCCTCTACTACGGGGCCTACCGCTTCCAGGTGGGAAGGGTTGGGTGCAATATTCATATTGATGAGCTCCCCGGATGCGATCCTTCTTTCAGAGGTCCACCCCAGGTGATACTTAACGTCCCCGTCAAAAATTTCCTGTTCGTAGTCCTTGCCATCGAATTCCCCGAAGATGTCTTTTGCAGATTTGCCAAAAATATTGGTGAGAACATTCAGTCGGCCCCGGTGTGCCATCCCCATCACAAATTGGCGGACACCCATTTCTGCGGCTCTTTCCACAATAACGTCCAAGGCGGGGATCAGGGATTCATTTCCCTCCAGGGAAAACCGTTTTTGCCCTACGTATTTTGTATGAAGAAACGCCTCAAAAGAAACCGCTTCATTGAGCTTGTACAGGATGTGCTTCTTG
>JARRLI010000177.1:0-3796 GCA_037387145.1 Robiginitalea sp.
GTTTATCAAAGTGTTTAAAGATACTTTATTACCCTGGCTAACCAAAAACCACTGACATGAAATCAAAGATTACTTCCGTACTTTCCATACTCTGCATGGTGTTGGGTTTTAATCTCGCTTTGGCGCAGGAGAAAACGGTTACCGGTAATGTAGTGGATCAATACGATGTTCCACTGCCAGGGGTTTCTATCGTAGTGGCTGGAACCACCCGCGGGACTCAGACGGATTTTGACGGAAATTACAGCATCCTCGTCAATACAGGTGAGGTGCTCAGTTTTTCTTATATCGGACAGGCTACAACTGAACGGACAGTAGGCCCTGCAGATGTAATCAATGTACAAATGATTGAAGATGCCCAGGTGTTAGAGGAGATCGTTTTGCAGGGATACCGTTCAACTACACGTTCAAAATCAAGTGTCGCATCCCAGACCTTGTCGGCTGAAACAATCAAAAACCGGCCCAATGCCAACGTACTTCAAACGCTTTCTGGACAGGTTGCCGGCCTTGAAGTAAATACCGTTTCCGGACAACCGGGCGCTGCTCCAACGGTTCGGATCCGGGGGATCAACTCTATCAACGGGAACACTGCACCCCTGTTCATTATTGATGGTGCCCCGGTTGATGAAGATAATTTCCGGAGTATTAACCCTCAGGAGATTGCTACAATCGATGTCCTCAAGGATGCGGCCGCCACTGCGATTTATGGAAATCGCGGGGCAAACGGTGTGGTGGTAATTAAAACAAGGCAAGGCAGTTTCAATACACCCCTGCAGATCAACTATACCGGGATTTTAAGTTATAGTTCCCTTCAGGATAATGATTATAATTTAATGAGCTCCCCGGAGCAACTGGCCCTCGAGAACGAGCGCGGCAGTGGTCTTGGGGCGGGTCTGACAGCTGCAGAAATTGCAGCGACCCCTACATTCAATTGGGATGAATATTTTTTCCGTACCGGTCTTACTCAAAACCATAACCTCAGTCTGCAGGGGGGAAGTGAGCGGTTTTCCCAGTTTACGTCCCTCGGCTTCTTCGATCAGGAAGGTATATTGAAGGCCTCTGACCTGAAGCGTTTTAACATCCGGAACAACCTGACCGGCAAGTCTGCCAATGACCGATTCAACTACGGGACCAATATTTCGATCAATTATTCCGAATCCAACGAACCTGACCGTATAGGTGAAGAGGGCATAAATAATAACTTTGTCATTGGGGCATATAATTCTGTGCCATATGTTACACCTGAAGATTATACGAATGGGGCAGACCTGCTTTCACCTTTGTTGTTTTATAATACCCCACTGTTTCTTATCGATAAGCTTCAAACCTTTACAAGTAAGAAAGAAGAAGTAAAAATCATCGGGAGCATAAACGCTTCCTACACAATTACCCCTGAATTAACTGCGGCCATTACCTTGGGTGGTGATTACCAGAGTGAATTTCTGACGCTTGCCAGGGGCCCGGAATCTTTTAACGCCCTTCTTTTCGGAGGTGCGGAGAATCCCACTTCAGGTTTCCAGCAGCAGGCAAGCACGCGTCAGTTTTCCTATAACCAGGTAACTTCCCTTACGTATGCCAACTCCTGGGGAAAGCACTCAGTAAACATTGCAGGGTATCTGGAATACTTTAAAGCCCACTTCCGACAGTTTGGGTATTTGGCCAACGGACTAAACCCAAAGACTTTCTATCCGGGAGACGGTTCGGGACTTATACCGGTACAGTATAATGAGGATGAAGGAGCCCTTTTATTTACCGATACCGCCAATGCAGAGATTTTAAATGCAGGTCTTTTCTCGTACTTTGGACAGGCAGACTACGACTACGATACGCGTTATGGTTTCACAGGTACCATCCGCCGGGATGCTTCGTACCGTTTTGCAGGAAGTAACAAATGGGCGACGTTCTTCTCCGTAGCCGGTCGATGGAACATTCACAATGAGAGCTTTATGGATGGGTCCGTATTCAACACCTTGAAACTTCGGGCTTCTTATGGTACAGCGGGGAACCAGCGTATTGCGGGCACCAGTTATTTCTCGGCCCCGGACCTTACGAAGAACTTTTTCGCCACAGGGCCCGGATATGCGAACCAAAATTCTATTTTCCTGTCGCAGGTAGGGAATACAACATTGCAATGGGAAACGGTTGCCCAACTGGATATTGGTGTCGATTTTGAGGTTTTTGATCGCAAACTCCGTGGTTCAGTGGATTTTTACAGCAAAAAAACCTCGGATCTTTTCCAACGCGCACCAGTTTCTGCGATCAATGCGATAACGTTCTTAGATGCTAACGTAGGTGACCTTACTAATCAAGGCGTGGACCTTTCCCTGGGCTGGGATGTCATCCGCAGCGACGAGCCGGACGGTTTTAATCTTAGGCTGAACGGGATCGCCAATTTCAATGAAACTAAGGTCAAAAACATCCCCACCGAAAGCGGAGAGAGCCTAAACGATGATGGATACACGGGGAGACGTAACAATGGGATACTTAATGAATATTACCTGTTACGGTATGCGGGGGTAAATCCTTCCAACGGAAATTTGTTGTTCCTTACGGCCGAGGGAGAATTGTCGGAAAACCCGGATGCCGATACGGATCGGGTATGGCTCGGTAAAAACCTGATACCCGATTGGCAGGGAAGTTTTGGTTTCAATATGGATTTCAAAGGGTTCTTTTTAACCACCCAATTCAACTATGTGGTTGGTGTGGATCGCTTTGATTTCGACCTTGCTGCCTTTCAGGATCCGGATGTCATCGGGCAGTTTAGAACTTCCCGCGACCTGCTTCGTGCCTGGACCCCGGAAAACCCAAGGACCGACATCCCCTCCTATGACGCCTTTAACCGGTCTGCCTTTACCTCTGATAGGTACCTGAGGGAAGCGGATTACCTTCGGCTTCGGTTTGCCCAGATCGGCTATGACTTTCCTGCGCGATTCCTTGAGAAGACAGGGATTTCCCGCCTGCGAGTTTTTGGTAATGCAGAGAACCTCTTTACCTGGAGCAAATGGAAAGGCTTCGATGCCGAAGCCCAGGCTAACACCTTGGTAGGGGCCCCCATCTATCCAACACCGAGAATCTTTTCCTTCGGATTTGAATTAGGATTCTAAAAAAGAAAAAAGCAATGAAAAATTTAAAAAATCTATTCTTGATATTTGGCATAGTTGCGGTGCTGACAGCCTGTAATGATGCCATTGAGATCGACCAGCCGGGCAGGCTGGATGCGGATGCCGCCTTTCAGACGGTAGCGGATCTTGAGGCCGGGCTCTTCGGGGTATACAACCAGTTTGACCTCTCCCCGGATATTGCCTTTCAATCGATTTTTACAGATGAACTGGCCATTGGTTTTGACAACGGTGGGCAGGGACTGGCTGATTACGGCTTTGTTTTGAATGCAGGCAGCACGGCTCCTGAGGTTTTCTGGACCAATGGGTATGACCAGCTCAATGCAGCGAGCCGTCTTATCGAGGCTGCCGGGATTATTGAAATCGGGGAGGGAGAGCAGGCTCTTTTCAACCAGGTGCTGGGCGAGGCGCATGCCTTGCGGGCCTGGGGACACTTCATTTTGCTTTCGTATTTCAGTACGGACTATACAGATGACAGTGCCCTGAGCATCATCAACCTGGATTTTGTACCCACTATTGATCAGCAACTGCTTCGCAATACCAATGGAGAAACCTTTGCGCTAATCGAATCCGACCTTGACCGGGCCAACAGCCTGCTGGGCAACAGCACGGACGATGTAACGCGGATCAACCAGGATTTCATCGTCGCCCTGCAGGCACGGATTGCAGCCTACCGTCAG
>JARRLI010000178.1:0-3774 GCA_037387145.1 Robiginitalea sp.
ATTCATGCCACATCCGTGAGTTCGGGTGATGCACGTATGAGAAGAGCTGATCCATTCGTGATCCGGCTGATTTTCGGATTCAGCAAACCCAAAAAATCCATTCCGGGCGTTGTGGTAGCCGGGGAAATTGAGGCGGTTGGTAGCTCAGTATCAAGGTTTAATACTGGAGACCAGGTTTTTGGTTCGAGCGGAATGGCCTTTGGCGCCCATGCAGAATATGTGGCCCTGCCCGAAGATGCGGTACTGGCCCTGAAACCGGAAAAAATCAGCTACGAAGAAGCCGCTGCCATTCCATTCGGCGGAACCGCAGCCATGCATTTTTTGCGATTGGCCAACATCCAGGCGGGCCAGAATGTACTCGTTTATGGCGCTTCAGGTGCCCTGGGTACAACAGGTATTCAACTGGCCAAAAACATGGGGGCAGAAGTTACCGCCGTGTGCAGCTCCGCCAACTTTGAACTGGTGAAATCATTGGGGGCCGATAAGGTCATTGATTACACCAAAGAAGACTTTACCAGAAACAGGGAGCACTATGATGTGGTCTTTGATACCCTGGGTAAAAGCCCATTGGGAAAAACACTCCGATCCTTAAAGAAAGGCGGACAGCTCCTGATGGCCAATGCCGGGATGGGTACCATGATAAGCGGTGCCTTCAGATCAACCTTCAGCAACAAGAAAACAGTATCCGGTGTCATAAAGGAAAAAAGCGAAGACATGAACTATTTCAAACGACTGATTGAAGACGGGAAGCTGAAAGCAGTCATTGACAGGATATATACCCTTAAGCAGATAGCAGAGGCTCATGCCTATGTCGATAAAGGACACAAAAAAGGAAATGTGATCCTCGCCATTAACCATCAGACGCCGTAATCATGAACCGAGATAATAAAATCAAGCTCAGCGAGGCCACAGGCCGAGCTAATAAGAGACAACTGGCGTTGATTGCCGGTAGCAGCTACCTGGTCATCTTCTTTGCAGCCATATTTGCGAACTTCTTCGTGCTTGAATCCATTCAAAATGATCCCATGGCCACGATCCAAGACCATCATATAATGGTCAGGTTCGGGATCCTGGCTTTCCTGATCACCGTTGTATTTGACGTGGTGGTTGCGTGGGCGCTGCAGGAACTCTATAAGGAACACGGACTGACCGTTCTCAGCACCCTGTTCAGGATGATGCATGCAGCCATTATGGCTGTGGCAGTATTTGCCCTGGTGGTCTCGCTTTCCTCAGGCAGCGAACAGGAGATCCTCAGGCAGGCAGACATCTTTAATATCATCTGGCTGATCGGGCTGTTCTTTTTCGGGATCCACCTGATCCTGCTGGGACATATCATAGGCCGGCCCAGACTCATCGGTGTATTTCTCGCCCTTGCGGGATGCATGTATATGGTTGATACAGGGGCTCATTTCCTGCTCCCGGATTATGACAGCCATGCTACCGTGTTCCTGGCCATGGTAGCCGTTCCGAGTATCGTGGGAGAAATGTCATTTTCTGTCTGGCTGCTCATAAAGGGTGGGAAGGATAAGGCCGGTAAAGAACAATAAGCTGAATTCAACCTGAAAGACAAGGGTGAAGGGCTATGAGTTCACTGGCTTAATTTTATGTCAGGATTGAATAGGTCAAATACGTCCTTCATTCCCTTCAATAAATCGAGGGGAGATATCTGGCTTCGCCGAGCTAAAGGTTCAAACGTTTAGTCTGCTAAAGCACCCTTATACCTTGATAATAACTTTTCCTCTTGGTTTCCCGAACTCAGCCTTGTCGAATGCTTCGGACGAATGTTCCAGCGGGTATGTACTCTCGATCACCGGTTTTAATTGCTTCTGCCGGATTAAATTCTCAAGCTCCTCAAAATCCTCCACCTTCTTACGCAGGTTGGATGAGGTCATCTTCCTTCCATGGCGGATCTTTGCCCAGGTTGCCTGGACGACCGTCCAGGGAATTAATAAGGGGGAGGCATAAATTCCCACGGGGCGCAACAGGCTAGGTATTTTTTTGCGTTCCATCATTCCCCAGGCATCCAGTATGGCATCAAACTCTAATCCCGGATCGAGGGTGTTTTCACCTGAGTAGGTGTATACTTCATCTGCCCCCAGTTCACTGGCAAGCTCCATATTCGCAGCGCTGCAGGTAGCGGTTACATGGGCTCCTTTTGCTTTTGCTGCCTGGACTGCGAAATGTCCCACTCCACCTGTGGCACCGTTAACCAGTAATCTCGTACCCTCCTTTACACGGCATCTGCGCAGCCCGTTCGTGGCTGTCAGTGCAGCCACCGGAAGTGATGCCGCCTCTTCAAATGAGAGCCAGTCAGGCATCAGGCGCAGATCTTTCTGACGGACGAGTGCGATCTCGGCAAGTGCTCCGGGTGTTTTTGAAAAAGCGGGTATGGCACCGTATACCCGGTCACCTGCTTTATAAGAATCTACCCCGGGAGCAACCTCCTTGATGATGCCCGCAAAGTCGGAACCAATGATCATTGGAAATTTCGATCCCAGCAAGAGTTTGAGCGCTCCCTTCCTCGTTTTCCAGTCAACGGGATTTACCGAAACCGCCTTCACCTGAACCAGTACACTGTTCTTTTGAAGAACAGGCTCCGGCATCTCACCATATTCGAGCGATTCCTTCTCTCCGTATGATATGAGGTAACATGCTTTCATGTGAAAATAACAATCCGCTAAGCTTATTGTTGTTCTTTCAGGCAATCTTCAAGACCGGAGAAAGCCTGAAGCATCCTGTCTTTTTCCGTTGGATTCATGGACAGTCAATCTACATTAGCTATCTTCGTCCTATTTCAAACCAAATCGAAAAGCGTCTATACAAATGGCAAAAATTACCTGGACTCATACGGATGAGGCACCGGCACTGGCATCTTTAGCATTGCTCCCCATCATCAAGGCATTCACAAAAAATACGGATATTCAAATAGACCTGGCAGATATTTCACTGGCCGGGCGGATCATCGCTAACTTTCCGGAGAAGCTTCGCGAAGATCAGAAAATTCCCGATTATCTCTCCATCCTGGGCAAAATGACCCAGAACCCGGATACCATTATCGTGAAGTTACCCAACATAAGCGCCTCCATACCTCAGCTTCAGGATGCCATCAGGGAATTGAGACAAAAGGGTTATGACATTCCCGAGTACCCTGAGGAACCAAAAACTGAGGATGAGAAAAATCTTCAGAAACGATATTCTGTCGTACTTGGCTCAGCGGTGAACCCCGTCCTCCGTGAAGGTAATTCAGACCGGCGGCCGGCAGCATCCGTGAAGCGGTTTGCGCAGAAGCACCCGCACCGGATGATGAAACCCTGGCCGGAGTCAGGCTCAAAGGCACGCGTTGCGCATATGAATGACAAGGACTTCTTCTCGAATGAAACTTCAATGACCCTGGACAAAGCCTGCCATGCGAGGATTGAGTTTGTCGATGAGGCTGGCCATGTCACTGTGCTTAAAGATAAGCTCTCGCTGTTGGAAGGTGAAGTGATTGACACAACCCATATGGATGTTGCTGCCCTGCAGGAATTTTACGCAAAGCAAATGGAGGAAGCAAAAAAGGATGGGGTCCTGCTTTCGCTTCACCTGAAGGCTACCATGATGAAGGTCTCGGACCCCATTATGTTCGGCCATGCCGTATCCGTTTATTTCAGGGATGCCCTTGATAAACATGCGGCTGAGCTGAAGGCTATTGGTGCCAATGTCAACAACGGGCTCTCCGATGTCCTGGAAAAACTGAATAAGCTACCAGCCGGTAAGAAGGCCGAGATCGAGGCA
>JARRLI010000179.1:0-3763 GCA_037387145.1 Robiginitalea sp.
GGGCAAGATTTGAAGAGGTTATTAGGGTGTCACTCCGGTTCCTGGACAATGTTATTACGGCAAACACCTATCTGCTTCCCGAGATCCGGTCGATCACCCTTGGCAACAGGAAAGTGGGCCTGGGTATTATGGGCTGGGCGGATTGCCTGATCGAACTCGGCATCCCCTACGCCTCACAGGAGGCCCTTTCCCTGGCCCGAAAACTGATGGGTTTTGTGAAGGAAAAGAGTTATAAGGCCTCCCATGCCCTGGCCAGGGAGCGGGGCCCTTTCCCGAATTGGAAAAAAAGCACGTTCTATCCGGACCGGATCATGAGGAATGCCAGTTGCAACAGTATTGCGCCCACAGGCAGCATATCCGTGATAGCCGGGACCTCCTATTCCATTGAACCCCTTTATGCCCTTGCCTTCCGAAGGGTCGGGATCCTGGATGGTAAAGAACAGCAGGAAATCAGTGCCCCGGTACAGCGGGTCCTTTCAAAGGAGGGGCTCTGGACAGAAGCACTCCGTCAGGAAATACTTGAAAATGGGGGCGTGTCTGGTCTAAAAGGATTCCCAGACAGGTTGAAGCGACTCCTGGCAACCTCCCATGAGGTCCCCTGGGAGTATCACCTGGCCCATCAGCAGGCATTTCAGGAAAACACTGATAATGCGGTGGCGAAAACCGTGAACCTCCACCGGGATACCCCGGTGAAGGAAGTCTCATCAATATACCGGAAAGCCTGGGAGATGGGGCTAAAGGGGATCACCGTCTACCGGGATGGCTCTAAAACCAGTCAGGTCCTCCAGCATTGCCACAGTGCCATCACTTGTGAATTGTAAGCATACCCAAAAATGCGTTATTTCACTGTCCCCGTTTAGGATCGCCAGAAAACCCCACCCTTCCGGAAGGACTTTATCAGAACCTTCCGGGAGGGCAGGGTGTTCGATTCACGGCTGATGCTTCAGAACATCAGGTTGGAGTAGATCATATGCTTGAGGTCTTTGGGCAGGGTATCCCTTACGTCCTCCAGTTCTCCGAGGGATACATTTTTCCTTAGGAATGTAAAAGTGAGCTGTATGTATTTCTCAGCAAGGTCTTCCTCATAGCCAAAGTCATTGATTGCTGCAACACCATCGTGTTTTTTCACCAGCTCTATGAATTCCTCCATATGTTTTATCCGTTCCGGCCTCCTGCGGGTAGTCCAACCATTTACGTAGACTGCTTTGAGGAACATGGGGAACTGGGCTATCAACTGCAGGGATTCTGCAAAGGGTATAATATCCCTCAGGGCATGAAGGGTCGCCGTCAGTATACGGCCTGCCTTGTCCTGGTCTTCTCCAAACCCCATATGTTTTGTATAATCTTTTAAGAAGGCATGACCTTCATTGGCGTATTGATTGAAATTGAGTGACATAGTAGTAGCTTTTTGGGTTCAATCTTAAAGGTGCTGCTTTTTTCTATCCGGGGAAATGACTTATGTCAATTAGAACCCTTTTTAGGGTACGAATTGGGGAGGGAACAAAGGTCTATCGGCACTCCAGGGCCAGTCTTACCATATCGGAAAAGGAGCGCTCCCGCTCCTCTGCTTCCGTGCGTTCTCCCCGTGGAAGGGAATCGGAAATTGTAAGGATGGAAAGGGCGCGGACCCCATATCTGGCTGCAAGGGAATACAGGCCTGCTGTCTCCATCTCCACACAGAGAACCCCGTGTTCCGACCAGGGTTTGTACGCATCCTCCCTGGCAGGATAGAATGAGTCGGCAGAAAGGATGTTGCCCGCCCGGTAAGGCAAATTGAGTTTCCCTGCACTTTCCATGGCACGGCTTAGCAGTTCGAAATCAGCTGTGGGGGCAAAATCCCCATAGGCAAATACTTCCCGGTTCATCGCTGAGGTCGTCGAGGCAGAAAGGGCGATTACGAGTTCCCTGAGATTCAGATCTTCCTGCAGGGCCCCGGCTGTACCGACCCTGATAAGCTGTTTTACACCGTATTCCCGGATTAGTTCCGTGTAGTAGATCAGGGCCGAGGGAATTCCCATGCCACTGCCCTGTACCGATACTTTTTGCCCCCGGTAGGTTCCGGTAAACCCAAGCATACCGCGGATTTGGTTATAACAGTGGACATCCTCAAGGAAGGTTTCTGCGATCCAGGCAGCCCTGAGGGGATCCCCCGGGATCAGCATAAATTCAGCGATCTCACCTGGCCCTGCGCCTATGTGTAAACTCATAGTATTTTCTTTTTTTCATCCCTGACGATTGCCGGCCCTGAAGAGGTGCCTATTCGCGAGGCTCCTGCCTCCAGGTATGTTAAGGCGGTCGCATAATCCCGTATACCGCCGGAGGCTTTTATCCGCATAGTATTGCCCACGGTATCCTTCATCAGCTTTACATCGGCCAGGGTAGCACCTGCCGGCCCAAACCCTGTAGAGGTCTTGACAAAATCCCATCCGGCTTCACACGCCAGCTGGCAGGCCCGTATTTTTTCGTTTTCCTCCAGGTAACAGGTTTCAAGGATCAGCTTGAGGACCACTTGTGGTGCGGTATTCCTGAGACGTTTAAGTTCTTCGCCTACCTTTCCCTCATTTCCGGACCTTATCCAACCTATGTTGAGCACTATATCCAATTCATCGGCACCTGATTTTACATAGGCGGCCGCCTCACAACACTTGGCCGCTGTGCAGGCATTCCCATGTGGAAAACCAACCACCGCGGCCAATTGAATCCCACTGCCCGACAAGAGCTCCCTGGCAAGTTTCAATCGGGAACCACTTACGCAAACGGCTTTAAAATGAAATTCCAGGGCTTCCTGGCAGAGGCGGCGGATATCATCCTCCATTGCCGCGGGGTTTAGTTGGGTATGGTCTATGTGTTCTGCTATTGACATGACTTCACTCAGATGGACTGGTGAATTAAAGGTAAAGATAATTGCAGGATTTACAGGGTAGGTGGAACTGACGGATGTCATAGCGGATCCGGGGAAGCAGAATTACCTTTAGTTAATCACAAAGCTTTGCAACCGCATGAAAACAATCCTGATACCCACTGATTTTTCGGACAATGCCTGGCATGCCATATCCTATGCCATGAATTTCTTCAAGGACGAACAATGCAAGTTTTATTTCCTCCACACGTATTCTCCTTCTTTTTACCGTATGGATTATGTGCTCGGAGGGCCTAGTTTCAGCGCGATTCCAGATGTTGGGGTCGATATTTCCCTGATGGGGCTGGAAAAAACGGTGGAGGATGTCAAAAAGACCTATGCCAACCCACGGCATTCCTACGAAATAGTGTCTTCCTTCAATACCCTTACAGACGAAATCGAAGAACTGGTCCGCAAAAAGGGTATCGATATGGTGGTTATGGGTACACAGGGCGCAAGCGGGGCAAAGGAGGTCTTTCTGGGGTCGAATACGGTTTTTGTGATCCGAAAGGCATCCATTTCGGTAATGGCAATACCCGAAAAGGTAAAATACCATCCGGTCCGCAATATTTTGTTTCCGAGCGATTACATGGCCGCCTACAAACCGGAAGAGCTTCAGCCCATTCTGAGGATGGCCCGAATGCACCAGGCCCGGTTCACCTTGTTGCACGTCAATGAGGAAAATGGACTCAGCCCAGCTCAGAAAGACAACAAGGCCCATCTGGAGCGGCATCTCGAAGAACTGGATTATGAGACCGTGGAACTGGACGGGCAGCTCATGCCGAACGCCGTGCTTCGGTACATAGATGAACATCCGGTAGACCTGCTGGTGATGATGAACCGAAGGCATTCTTTCTTTGAGAG
>JARRLI010000180.1:0-3760 GCA_037387145.1 Robiginitalea sp.
TTATAGGATTTGGCGGTAACCCCCAGTTTGCTCAGCTCTGCTTCAAGTTCCCGTGCCGGGCCTACACAACTGCTATAGGTGAAGGCAACGTCCGCTCCATGACTTGCAAAAACCCGGGCGATTCCACTGCCAATACCACGGCTTGCTCCCGTGATAATTACTTTTTTTCCCTCGAGGATTTTCATTGGTTTTAATTTAGGTTGGTTCACAGTCAAATATACTCTTCAAAGTACAAAGTCTCCAACAAAAAATCCCGCCAGGGCGGGATTTTATCAAAGTGTTAACGCTAATTATCCTATTACTTCTTTAACCTTATATCCGATCCGTGCAGGGGAATCCACCACATGGATACCACATTCACGCATAATGCGCTTTTTTGCCTGGGCCGTATCGTCGCTTCCTCCAACTATTGCTCCGGCATGACCCATGGTCCTCCCGGCAGGGGCGGTCTCACCTGCAATAAAACCAATAACAGGTTTTTTGGATCCGTTTTCTTTGTACCAGTGGGCTGCTTCGGCTTCTAACTGTCCTCCAATTTCACCGATCATCACAACACATTCAGTTTCAGGGTCTCCGATCAGTAATTCCATGGCCTCACGGGTGGTAGTTCCGATAATCGGATCTCCCCCTACTCCAATGGCCGTAGAAATACCAAGTCCCTGTCGGACCACCTGATCCGCTGCCTCATAGGTGAGCGTCCCTGATTTCGAAACAATTCCCACGTTGCCTTTTTTGAAAACAAAGCCGGGCATTATGCCAACTTTTGCCTCCTCCGGGGTAATCACCCCGGGACAATTAGGTCCGACCAGATGAACGCCCCTTTCCTTTACATAGGCATATGCCTTGATCATGTCTGCTACCGGGATCCCTTCCGTAATGGTAATAATCACCCGGATACCTGCATCCGCAGCCTCCATAATGGCATCTGCGGCAAAAGCAGGGGGGACAAAAATAATACTCGTATCTGCGTCGGTATGCTGAACGGCCTCAGACACCGTGTTAAAAACAGGCTTTCCCAGGTGTTCCTGTCCTCCTTTGCCGGGGGTGACCCCGCCTACAACATCAGTCCCATATTCGATCATCTGTTCCGCATGGAAGGTGCCTTCACTGCCTGTAAATCCCTGAACAATAATCTTGGAGTCCTTGTTTACTAGAACACTCATTTGTTGATTTTTTAGTTGTGACAAAAATAGGTCATCGTAAATAACCTTACCAGCGATTCTCCCAAGTTTTTTCTATCCCTCTGTGATCCGCCTGATGGCAATGATTTGCTTCATGCGGGCGCGGGATTCTTCTGCAGGACTCCCAAAGTAGGTCTTGCCTCCTTCCAGGGATTTTGAGATACCAGCCTGTGCAAGGACTACGGCGCCCTTTCCAATGCGGATGCCACTGATAACCCCCACCTGGCCCCACAGGGTGACCTCATCTTCAATAACCACACAGCCGGCAATACCGGTCTGGGAGGCTATGAGACATTTTGCCCCGATTACCGTATCATGTCCTACCTGGATCTGATTGTCCAACTTGCTTCCCGCCCCTATCCGGGTGTCGCCGCTTACGCCTCTGTCTATGGTGCATAATGCCCCCAGCTCTACTGCATCCTCAAGAATGACCCTCCCTCCTGAAAGAAGCCGGTCAAAGCCAGTAGGCCGGTTTTTGTAATAGAAGGCATCGGATCCGATCACCGTTCCTGACTGCACGATTACATCGTCTCCCAAAATACAGTGATCATGTATGACGACATTGGATTGAATCAGGCAGTTTCGCCCGATCCTGACTTCACGTCCTATCACGGCGTTTGGTTGTATCACAGTACCCTCCCCAACGATCGCACTTGGGTCAATCTGTGCTTCAGCAGCCCTGAAGGGTTGGAAATGCTTTGTGAGCAGGTTAAAATCACGGAATGGATCATCTGAGATCAGCAGAGCTTTCCCGTCCGGGCACGCTACTTCCTTATTGATCAGCACAATAGTCGCCCTGGATTGCAGGGCTTTGCCGTAATATTTCGGATGGTCCACAAATACAATATCCCCGGGTTCCACCACGTGTATTTCATTCATTCCATACACGGGAAAATCTTCAGGTCCTGCCATTTCGGCCCCGATCAGGGTGGCTATTTCAGCCAAATCGTATTTTCGTGGAAATTTCATTGGTAAAGGGCTATTCTTTTGCGCGCTCCATGTAGGCGCCCTTTTCCGTATCGACCTTTATTCGGTCGCCTTCATTTATAAATAATGGCACATTGATGCGTGCCCCTGTTTCCAGAGTAGCGGGTTTGGTTGCATTGGTGGCCGTGTTCCCTTTAACCCCGGGCTCCGTATGTGATACTTCCAGGATCACGCTGGCCGGCATATCAACTGAAAGGGGCATGCTGTCCTCCGTATTGAAAATGATGGTCACAACTTCTCCCTCTTTCAAAAGATCAGGGGAGTCCAATACACTTTCCTGAAGGGCTATCTGATTGTAATCGTCCGTATTCATGAAATGATAGGTATCCCCTTCCGAATACAGGTATTGATAGGCCCGCGTTTCCACCCGCACATCTTCAATCTTGTGTCCGGCTGAAAAGGTATTGTCAATCACCTTCCCCGTCGTAATACTTTTGAGCTTGGTCCGGACGAAGGCAGGACCCTTGCCGGGCTTGACGTGGAGAAATTCCACCACCTTATAAATATCGTTGTTATAACGGATGCAAAGCCCTTTCCTTATATCTGAAGTATTTGCCATAAATTAATTATTGCTGAAATAACCTTTCATTATGCCGCGTTGTGAATCCCTTATGAACTGTAGGATCTCGTCCCGTTCTGGCGTGGCTTCCATTTCCGCCTCAATAATCTGAACGGCTTGGGAGTTGTTGTAATTCATCTGGTAGAGGATACGGTAAATATTCTGTATTTCACGGATCTTGTCCGCAGTATAACCCCGTCGTCGCAGACCCACCGAATTGATTCCGACATAGGACATGGGTTCCCTCGCTCCTTTGACATATGGAGGAACATCCTTTCGAACCAGGGAACCCCCGGTAACAAAGGCATGGGATCCAACAGATACAAACTGATGTACCGCCACCATACCCGCCAGAACCACGTATTCCCCTATCGTAACATGGCCGGCCAGGGTGGAGTTATTTGAAAAAATGCAATTATTCCCCACTTTGCAATCGTGGGCAACATGGCAATAAGCCATGATGAGGCAATTCTTCCCAATTACCGTTTTCATGCGGTCTGCTGTGCCCTTGTTGATGGTAGCACATTCCCGGATGGTGGTATAATCCCCTATCTCAACAGTAGTGTCTTCGCCATCGTATTTCAGGTCCTGTGGGGGCGCAGAAATTACAGCCCCGGGGAATATGTTGCAGTTTTTTCCAATTCGGGCCCCTTCCATGATGGTTACATTGGATCCGATCCAGGAACCCTCCCCTATGGTCACGTTATTGTGAATGGTGGCAAATGGCTCTATCACTACATTTTTTGCGATCTTGGCACCTGGATGCACATAGGCCAGTGGCTGATTCATCTTAGTCTTCTTTGGTTTTCACAATCTGTGCCATCAGTTCGGCTTCTGATGCGAGTTTGCCATTGGTATAGGCATAGGCCTGCATATGGCAAATCCCCCTTCTTATTGGGGAAATAAGGTCGCATTTAAAAATCAGTGTGTCACCCGGTCCCACCTGTTGCTTGAATTTTACCTTGTCAATTTTCATGAAATAGGTCAGGTAGTTCTCCGGGTCTGGCACGGTGCTCAATACCAGGATCCCGCC
>JARRLI010000181.1:0-6123 GCA_037387145.1 Robiginitalea sp.
CACAGCCGAAACCCGGGGGGACAACCCGGGCCTTGGGTGGCTGGATGCTGAAGCCCTTTCCCTTTATGGCTGGTATACCATGTTGGTGTATGTGGCTTCTATACCCGGGGGGATTATTGCCGACAAGATCATCGGCCAGAAACGGGCCGTGATGATTGGGGGTTTCCTGCTGGTTGCAGGGCATGGGATATTATCTGTTGAACAGATGTGGGCGTTTTATACCGGACTGGGCCTGATCGTTTCGGGGGTCGGGATGTTGAAACCCAATATTTCCACACTGGTTGGCGGACTTTACAGACAAGGGGATGAGAAGCGTGACAAGGGATTCTCCATTTTTTATATCGGAATCAATGTGGGAGCGGCCCTTGCCAGCCTGGTGGTGGCCTATGTTGCGGATATCTGGGGATGGCATGCCGGTTTTGGCCTTGCGGCCATCGGAATGGTCCTCGGACAACTGGTTTACCTCACCGGCCAGCGATATCTGGTTGAAGTGGGCAACAAACCGGTAAAAGCCCAAAAGGAAGAAGGGAATGTTTCCATTGGTCAGATTTTCTACGAACAGTTTACCAAACGGACCCCCCTGTTTGCTACCGTAACCCTGGCTCTGGCATCAACACTGGCAGCCTGGTTTTTCATAGAGGATCAGCAACTGGCGTACATCCTGTTCTTTATATTCCTCTCTGTTGTAGTGGGTATGATGATCACTATCTACGGGGACCTTGACTCACGTCAGGAAAGAGACAGGTATCTGGTGCTGCTGCTGTCCTTTATTATTGTAATCGTTTTCTGGGGTGCATTTGAACAGGCCGGAGGTTTGATGAACCTTTATGCACAGGATCGTACGGACCGCTTTTTGTTCGGATATGAAGTCCCGGCAGCGGCCTTTCAGTTCTTCAACCCATTTTATATAATATTGTTTGCTGTTCCCGTTGCCAATTTCTGGCTCTGGTGGAAACACCGCGGGAAAGAAGCTTCATCCCTTTTCAAGATGGCCAATGGGGTGATCATCATGGGCCTGGGTTTTGTATTCATGGTCTTTGCTTCCATGCAATACGAAACAGCAGGTAAATCTGCCCTTTACTGGCTGGCCCTGGCATATCTGTTCCATACCATCGGAGAGCTCAGTGCATCACCGGTTGCACTTTCCTTTATTACCAAGCTTGCCCCCGTTCGATACGGGGCGTTGATGATGGGGGTCTATTTTGCGGCTACCGGACTTGGAAACAAGGTTGCAGGGCTCCTGGGTGAATCTGCTACGGAGTTGGGAGAACTGAGCATCGCAGAACGGAAAATGGAGGATTGACGATATCGGAGTGAGATCTCATCCCCGCCTGCTAACGGCGGGGGATTTCTTTCAGAAATGCACCCTGAAGGGATGTGGCGTGAAAACGGATCCCGGATGCCGAACAACTTTTTTCCCATCTTGAAAGAAGGCTGTGGTAATTACTCCCGTCGGCAATAACCTGACCGGGTTGTAACTCTTCCAGAAGGCGGTCCAGGTGTACTTTCGGGGATCCGCTCAGCAACAATACATCAGGAGAAGGTTCGCAAGGGGAATACAATCCGGTGCTGTCCAGAATTCTAAGGGTTTGCCCCCCCAGATCATACTGATTTTCTAGGGGGTTAAAGGTTACCGTTTCCAAACGCCACAACACCCGGGCATCTCTAAGCAGATGCCTGCTGGAAAGTGAATCAGCAGCAAAAACGTTCAATTCACGCCCCTGTCTGACCCATACTATGGAGTGGCCCACTTTATGTGGCACCAACCAGTTCCGGGCAGTACCCGCATTCATCCACAGAACCAGTCCGAAGACATGCGCCCCTATCAGAGATAGGGCAGCTCCGCCCAGCATTGATTTCCTGCCGCTTTTCAGAAAGCCGGCCAGCAGCAAGATGGCAATGGCAGTTGCCGCGGTCTGCCCAAAATCCCAGGAAATGTATTCCATATGGAAGGCCTCCTGCCTGGCAATCCAGTCAACGGTGCGGTTCATTAGGGAGAGCACATTCTCATAAACCAATATCAGGAAGGGAGGTAGCAGCGAGAGGACTTGCAGCAACAGGCATAACAAGCCCAGGGCCAGCACCAGGCCAATACCTGGGAGCAGTAGGAGGTTCGAGAGGAGGAAAAGCCCTGGGAACTGATGAAAGTAGTACAGGACCAGGGGAAGGGTTCCGGCCTGGGCCGATAAACTTACAGCCAGCAGCTTTCCCGGGTATGACCAGGGTTTGCTTTTCCACGGCCATTTTCGGTACAGTACTGGGAAAAAGACCACAATCCCCGTGACTGCCGCAAAACTCAATTGAAAACCTACCTGAAGCAGCCAGCCCGGGTTAATAAGTACGAGCATAAAGATCCATGCTAAGGCGAGGAAATGGATCGTCTGCCCGGGCCGCTGCCTCAAAAGTGCGTAGGCCACCGCCGTAAAGAGGATTACGGCACGGACTACAGAAGGGCTGAACCCCGCCAAAAAGGCATATCCCCATAGCAGGAGGATCCCAAGGATCAAATGGATTTCCTTTCCATAGGGAAGTTTTTTTAAAGGGGCGAGCAGGGTGAGTACCAGGGTTGCCAATATGCCCACGTGCAAGCCCGATACCGCCAAAAGATGCAAGGCCCCGGCTTTGCGGTAATTCCCGTAGACAGCAGGGTCTACTTCTGTACGGTCTCCCAGTAATAACGCTTTGGCGATACCCAGTTTTGGTTCGGGAAGCCCTGTCTTTTCAAGGCTGTTAAGCAGGTAAGAACGAAGTTCCCGAAGCAGTCCAAGAAGGCCTGCCTTCTTCTGTGCTACCCTAAGGAATTCCCCCGGACCGATTTTGAGACGTCCGTAAACACCCTGATTATGGAGGTATGCCCTGTAGTTGAACTGACCGGGATTAGATGGAGGTTTAACCCGTGCAGGCACCAATGGGGTCAGTAGTTCCTGTCCGGGCAGGAACCCTTCTGTTTCTCCGTGTTCTAATTCCAGCAGGAGCTTACCTTCAGCCGGTTGGCTGTTAATCCCAATGACTTCTGCCATGTATTTACGGGAGAATGAGTTGTGCCGAAGCTCCTCGAGAATCCGAATCTGAAAATTGACCTGTTCCGGATCGCCATGGTGTAAAAAATGTGCAGGGCGGTTTTGCGGAAATGCAAGGCTCATTCGCCAGTAGCCCAGTACGCCTATCCCAAGACCTGCCAGCACCCAGAATGCTATGGAAGGGGATCTTTCTTTAGCCAGCCATACTAGTAGCAGGATCAACAGAATTGCAGGAGGGCACCATTCAATAAAAGTTCTGAAGAAACATGCAGCTAAGATCCCCAGTGCCAGGCAGGTTGCCAGGTATCCGGAAACTGAGGCAGGGGAAGCATTAAAAGATACGTGTTGCCTTGACAAAAGAATAATTCCAGTAGCCTTCCCGGAGGGAGGAGACAATGACTCCCCTTGAAGTAGTTGAATGGATAAATTTGATTTCTTCATCCTCCACATCTACTACCAGCCCTACGTGGTTTACTTTCTTGCCGCCCCTTTTCGTCTTGAAGAACAGGAGGTCCCCTTTCTGTATCTGTGAGAGTTTTACCCGTTTCCCTTCATCTGCCATATTGTAGGAGGATCGGGGGAAAGGAATGTCGTTTTCCAGGAAGCTGACATAGAGCAATCCGCTGCAATCCATTCCTTTGCGGGTAGTGCCTCCGTATTTATAACGAGTTCCGGTGTACTCGAGGGCTGATTCAATTACAGCCTCGGCTTTGGTGTTTTTTGGCAGGGCAGGAGCTGATTCCCGATTGATTTCCGCAGCTGGTTTTCCGTCGGGAATATCCCCGGCATCCACATGTACCCTGCGGGTATCAGAGTAACTGGTTTTCTTTTTCACCAGTCCGCAACTACCAGTTAGCAGCAGCAATGCCAGAATGATACCGTACTTTTTCATAGGATCCCGAAAAACAATCTAAGGTCTAAATTAGGAATTTAAGGATGTTGCCCTCAAAGTTAGGAGACCTTACTGAAATCAACGATCAGTTTGGCCGCTTTATTGCTGGCGCCTTCGCCACCCAACTTCTGACGCAGGATCTCATATGCTTCAAGCTGCTGCTCCCTTCCCGGGCCATCGAGAATTAGATCTAGCTCCCTTGCTAGTGTTTCAGGGGTAAGGTTGCTCTGGATTAGCTCTGAGACTACCTCCCAGCCCATGATAAGATTTACAAGGGAGATATACTCCAGGGTGATCAGGCGTTTTGCAATTTGATAGGAAACCCAGTTTCCTTTATAGCAGACTACCTGGGGAACACGGAAAAGAGCTGTTTCCAGGGTGGCGGTCCCACTGGTCACCAGGGCGGCAGCTGATACCTGAAGGAGGGGGTAGGTTTGGTCCCTGACCAGCACTGCAGTGGAATTCTTCAGGTATTTCTCATAAAAGGATATTTCAATACTCGGAGCCCCTGCGACTGCAAATTGGTATTTGGGATACCGCGGAGCAATTGCAAGCATAATAGGCAGCATTTTTGCAATTTCCTGTGGGCGGCTTCCGGGCAGAACGGCGATAATTGGCTTCTCCGGGGACAAATCATTCTCTTGACGGAATTTATCAGCGTCCGGTTCTGGCTGTGACCCGATCGCATCAATGAGAGGATGCCCCACAAAGTGAACGGACATGCCGTGCTTTTGCTCGTAAAAATCCTTTTCGAAAGGCAGGATTACATACATGGCATCGATATCCCGCTTTATCTTTTTAACCCGCCCCTCCCTGGAGGCCCATACCTGTGGTGAAATGTAGTAATGCGTCTGATAACCCCTGTGGCGGGCCCATTTTGCAATCCGGAGGTTGAAGCCTGAAAAATCGATAAAAATGAGAGCGTCCGGTTTAAATGCCTCTATGTCCTTTTTACAGAAGCTGAGGTTTCGAAAAATCGTATTCAAGTTGGCAAGGACTTCCAAAAAACCCATAAAGGAAAGTTCCCTATAATGCTTAACGAGGGTAATATTTCACCCTTCCGATACTTTATAATATAGAATGACCAGAGCCGTGATCACAGTAGCCAACAGGACTCCCCTGGCCCGCTCATCCCTTCGGATTTTCAGGAATCCGAAAAATGCGACCAGATTAAGGACTGCACCGAGGGCAAGGAGACTTCCTACATGCCCCTGCTCAATCGCGGCCTGATAGGTCTCTGAAATTCCCATATCCGAGAATACCAATATATAGATCAATACCCCAAAGGTGTTAGCTATGATCCCGACGGCAAAACCTATGGCCATCTCTCTGTATTTTCGTTTTCTATTCATTGAGCATCCAGTTATTTAGGTCTTGAATGGCGTGGTGTGCCGTAAGGTCAAATTGTGTGGGGACCACACTGACATATCCGTTACTAAGCGCCCATTCGTCTGTGTCCTCTCCCTTGTCCAGCAATTCGAATTCACCTGTCAGCCAGTAATATTCGCGACCATTGGGATTTGTCCGTTTGTCAAAACGCTCCTTCCAGTTTGCTCTGGCCTGCCTGCAAACCCTTACCCCAAGCGGGGGGGTACCTTCCGTACGCGGTATATTCACATTCAATACCACCCCGGTGGGAATTCCATGTTTAAGAGCCTCATGAGTAATGCGTTTTACAGCATCCTCCGAAGGCCCGAAATCCGCCTTCCAGGAATAATCACAGAGCGAAAATCCAATGGCAGGGATGCCTTCTATTCCGGCTTCTATGGCAGCACTCATGGTTCCGGAATAAATCACGTTGATGGAGGCATTGGAACCATGGTTTATCCCGCTAACGCAGAGGTCCGGCCGCCTTGGGAGAAGTTCCTGAAGGGCGAGTTTGACACAATCTGCCGGAGTACCACTGCAGCTGTATTCCTCCGGAGCTCCGAATTCCGGGTCCACGACAACTTTCTGGGAGTGGAGTGTGCTGTCCAGCGTTATGGCATGTCCCATCCCGGATTGTGGGCTGTCAGGTGCCACAACTACCACGTCCCCCAGGTCATTCATGTACCGGATCAACATCCGCAGCCCCGGTGCGTTTATCCCATCGTCATTGGTCACCAGAATCAGGGGTTTTGACATGAAGTATACTTTATCCTGCAAAAATACGTTTTTCATGAATAGGACTTCAGACGCGGTGCATTAACAAAAAATTAATCCTTTCCGTCA
>JARRLI010000182.1:0-5251 GCA_037387145.1 Robiginitalea sp.
GGAAGCCCCCGATGCGTTAAGAACTTCAAAAGGTCTCTTCCTCCAAGGTCAGGAAGAACTTCAGGAGATCTTGTCAAAGCCGGTATACGGAATCAGGACCTCAGGAATACGTATGCCATCTTCCTCCTGGAAGTTTTCAAGCAGGCCGGCGAGAATCCTCGGCAATGCCAGGGCACTGCCATTGAGCGTATGGACAAGCCGGGGCTTTTCCCCACCTTCCCTGTAACGCAATTTCAGCCGGTTGGCCTGAAAGGCTTCAAAATTTGAGACAGAACTCACTTCCAGCCAGCGTTCCTGGGCGGACGAATAGACTTCAAAATCATAGGTCAGCGCAGAGGTAAACCCAAGGTCACCACCACACAGCCTAAGGATGCGATAGGGCAGTTCCAGCGAATCCAGCAGCCCCTTTACATGCTGGACCATGCCATCCAGTGCCTGATAGGAATTGGCGGGTTCTTCAACCCGCACGATTTCCACCTTGTCAAACTGGTGCAAGCGGTTCAGACCCCGCACATGAGCTCCGTAACTCCCCGCTTCACGACGAAAACAGGGCGTATAAGCTGTATACCGCACCGGCAGTGTTGATTTGTCCAGGATCATATCCCGGAATAAATTGGTTACGGGGACCTCTGCAGTGGGGATGAGGTACAGGTCGTCCTCCTGGAGCTGATACATTTGTCCCTCTTTGTCCGGCAACTGACCGGTACCGTATCCTGAAGCCTCGTTCACAAGGTGTGGCACCTGTACTTCCAGGTAGCCTTCTTCTGTATTGCGGTCGAGGAAGTAGGAAATAAGTGCACGCTGCAGGCGTGCTCCTTTTCCCTTGTATACCGGGAATCCCGCACCGGTGATTTTTACCCCCAGTTCAAAATCTATCAAATCGTATTTCTTGGCCAGTTCCCAGTGGGGTAGTGCCTCCTTTCCGAGTTCAGGCATACCACCGGATTCGTATACTACCTCATTGCTGGCCTCATCCTGCCCTGCAGGGACGGATGTATGTGGTACATTGGGCAAGAGGTACAGGCTTTCCTCCAGGGCTTCGGCAGTACTGGCAAGCTTCTCCTGCAGTTCCCTGGAAAGTTCCTTAAGGCCTGCAGATTCTTCTTTCAGGGCATTGGCCTCTGCCCCTTTACCCGCTTTAAAAAGCGCCCCGATTTCCTTTGATTTTTTATTGGCCTCTGCCAGAGTATTATCCAATTCTGTTTGCAGGCTGCGCCGCTCCTGGTCCAATTTCAGGATATCGGACAGGATAGGGCGCGCATCCATGCCGCGTTTGTCCATGGCATGGGCGATCTCCTCCGACTGTTCCCGCAAATACTGTAATGGCAACATATGTTAACTGGAATTTGAGGGCAAAGGTAGGGACAATTTAAGAATTGACCTATAGAGAGAACCTGCACCTATTCTTCGTCAGACCCCTTTTCAAAAGGGGGCAGGGAGGATCCAGGTGTGATGGCGGTATGGGTCCCAGGGCTCGGCAGCCAGATCGGTTTTGGGGTCGATTAATACAGCGGGATCCTTTCGGTTTATCCGAACCTCTCCCACAACAAAAACCGAAATTTCCTTTCCTTTGGCCGCATACTGCTTTTTCAGATGCTGGGAGAACTGCCAGATGAAATCAGGGTGGGTCTGCACCTTTCGTCTTTGTCTAGAAGTAAGCCATTCCCTCAGGTTTACCAGATGCCCTTCCCCTGATTCTTTATCCACGACCCTGAACTGTAGATTGCCCGACCGGCTTCGCAACATCATCCGCCAGCTCATCCGATGGCCTTCTTCCGTCCATAGGACATCGCCTTCGATGAAATAGTGCCTGACGGGAAGAGCCAGTTGCAGCACAAAGTACAACGTCAGTAGGGCCAACAGCATTGGTGCATACCAGGGTTTTGAATGTTGTTGTATTTCGGGTATGGGTTTTCTTCGGAAAAAGAGCCGGCGTACGGTATCCGGTTCAAAAAAGAAAACAGTGAAGGCCAGGGACAGGTACGGGAAGATACCAATGTGGAATACGGCCGAATTAAAGAGGTGAAAAAATACAGAAGCCCCGAAGGCCCATTTTCGTGTTGGCTTATAAAGTAGCAGCGGGACCACCAGCAAATCGAACAGGACTCCAAACACCCCAATAGCTTTATGGATCGCTGTATGCTGCAACAGCGGCCCGATCAGGAAGAAGTCATTCTTAGGCTCCATCAGCTGAGCGATAAAGCTAAAATCCATCCAGTCTTCATATAATTTGGCCACAGCCGCGTAGGTATAAACAATAAATAGCTGCGCCACCACGATCCATTTCACACAGGCGTACATGTCTTCCCTACGAAGCCCGGGATCCCTCCGGCAATCCAGGCTGTACGCCCTGTTGGCGGGAAAAAAACACATGAGGGTAGAGATAAGGATCAGGAGGTAATAATGATTGTTATAGGAACTTTTTTGCATCAGGTAGGATCCCGTCCAGAGCAGGGTAAATGCGATCATACTCAACCGGTAACGGTATCCCAGGGCAACAAAAACACCCATCAGGCCCATTAAGACGAAGTAAAAATACATTCCATATCCCGGCAGGGGCTGCAACCATTCGAATCCGATAAAACTGAAGGTAAAATCCGGTTCCACCATCGTCCGCCTGACCCATCCGGTCAGGATGGCGCCAAAACTCTCCAGGAAGATTAGGATCCCGAAAAAGATCCTGAAGATGATCAGGGGGCTGTTGTCCATTCGGGAGAACAGGAAACGGGAGATCATAATTTATGGATTAGCCCAAGTGCGTGTTCTCTGTCTCTTTTCAACTGGGCCGTCAATTCCTCCAGGGAGTTGAATTTCTGCTCGTCCCTTATACGGCCAAGCAAGGCAACCTGCAGGGAGGAACCGTAGAGGTCCCCCTGGTAATCGAAGAAATGGATTTCAATATGCTGCCCGGAACCACCCACTGTCGGGTTGGTGCCTATGTTCATCATCCCGTGGTGTTGCTTCCCGTTAATCATGGAACGGACCACATATACGCCACTGGCCGGTATCAGCTTGTAGTCTGCAGCCACATTGAGATTGGCTGTTGGAAATCCAAGGTCCCTTCCCAATTTTTTCCCCCTGGCCACGGTCCCTGAAAGCATATAGTCGTATCCGAGGTAGGAATTGGCCGTTTTAAGGTCTCCTGTCCCCAGGGCATTCCTGATCTTTGTGGAGCTAACCGATACTGCATCGATCTCCTGTGCCGGGATTTCTTCCACAGCGAAGTCCAGTAGGTTTCCGAAGCTCCGCAGATCCTGAATATCGGCATTTCGATTCCTGCCGAACCGATGGTCATACCCTATAATCACTTTTTTGACCCGAAGCTTTTCGACCAGAACTTCCCGGACGAACTTCTTTGCGGTCATCCTGGAAAATTCCATGGTAAACGGGTGAATCACCAGGCATTCCAACCCCAGATCTCGCAGTATCTCAGACTTCTCTTCAATGCTGTTGAGCAGTTTCAGCTGGCTATGTTTTTGCAACACCATCCTCGGATGGGGAAAGAACGTAAGGAGGGTGGACTGCAGGTTCAACCTGCGGCCGTCTTCGATAAGCCTATCGATGATCTTCCTGTGTCCAACGTGCACACCATCGAAAGTTCCGATAGTCACAACACTGGGATGTAAGTTGTCGTAATTGGAAAGACCTTGGACGGTAATCACAAATGCAAAATAATAAAAAAGCTATTTTTGCAGGCAAACGCCGGTTGATGAAGACAAAGTTACGTCTTGTTCTTAGGTCAATTGCAGTTGCTGAACGGCACAGGAAAGGATGAAATACCCCTTTTATTTCCGGATGCATCTGGAAAACTTCGGAATTACAGGGTTCGGGAACGATCTGTGATGAGTCCTGAACTCCAGCGCCAATACCCGGATATCCGCTCCTATGTGGGATACAGTGCAGAAGGAACGGCTTCCAGGATCCGATTCAGTTTATCTCACAAAGGGTTTCAGGGGATGATCGTTGAACCTGGATCGAGGACCTTGTACCTTGAACGAACAGCTGATACTTCTGGTGCCTACCTGCTTTTTGCCAGAGAAAACCTGGAACCTGACCTGCAGGGATGGACCTGTAAGACTGATAGCAAAACAGGCAAAGGATTCCCGCGGGTCAACGGGGAAGGCCTCATTGATGACCAGCAGTTGCGCACCTACCGCCTGGCCGTGGCTACCACGGGAGAATACGCTCAGTACCACGGGGGTACCGTAGAAGATGCCCTCGCTGCTATCAACGCCACCCTAACTCGCGTCAACGAGGTGTTTGAGAGGGACCTGGCCATCCGCATGCTGCTTATCCCTGAAACCACCCAGGTCATATATACGGACCCCGCCACCGATCCTTTTGGGGGAAACCTAAGCTCTGAGGTGCAGACAGCACTCGATACCCAGATCGGATCTTCGTCCTATGATATCGGGCACCTTTTCCACCAGGCAGGAGAAAACGGGAATGCAGGTTTTATTGGGGCTGTTTGTGAGGACGGGCGGAAAGGAAGCGCCTTCGCATCTACTCCAACCCCGGAAGGAGACCGCTTTGACCTGGACTTCGTTGCCCATGAAATGGGGCACCAATTCGGAGCAAACCATACCTGGTCTTTTCAGTCAGAAGGCACTGGTGTACAGGCGGAACCTGGAAGCGGTACGACCATCATGGGGTATGCCGGCATCACCCAGGATAACGATGTGCAGTCTTCCGGGGATGATTATTTTCATTACTACAGCATCCTTCAGATGAGCCAGTATATTGTGGGCACCAGTTGTGCCATCCGTACCCCTCTGGACAATGCCCCTCCGGTTATCGCGCCGCTGCCGGACTATACAGTTCCAAAAGGTACCGCCTTTGTCCTGGAGGGTTTCGCCACGGATGCAGACCCGGAGGACCTGCTAACCTATTCCTGGGAGCAAATAGATGACGGGGTGGTCACGCGTTCCAGTTTTGGCCCGGACAACCCGGCAGGGGCAAATTTCCGGTCGCGAAGGCCTACCGAAGATCCTAAACGGTTTTTCCCATTGTTAAGCCGCGTATCAAGTGGAAACCTTACCCAGACAGACCCGGCTACCGGGTCGGCATGGGAAACCATAGCCACGGTAGAACGCGACCTGAACTTCTCCTTCACCGTGCGGGATAATGCAGATGGAGGCGGACAATTGAGTTCGGAATTGGTCAACGTACGTGTTGAGGAGGAGGCCGGACCTTTTGAGGTACTTTCCCAAAGCACTGCTGAGCAATACGATATCGGGAGTGTGCAGACGAT
>JARRLI010000183.1:0-3729 GCA_037387145.1 Robiginitalea sp.
CTTATTTATATTGGGCCCATTCAGGTACAACCCTTGATTCCCAGGTAACCTTTGAAGGGGCTACAGTCACTGCGGATTTGGCTTACACTACCACAAGCTTCGGATTGACCTTTTATGGAATGGTAAGCGACGTTACTTCTTTGGTCGCAAGTATTCCAGATCCAACCACCAACGTATTCGATTTTTCGGGATTGACCGTAGATAACACTGGTTCTTACTGCAGTACCACCGTTGTACTAGGTGGGTGGTCTCTAATAATATTTTATTCACATCCCAGTCTTCCTGCGGCCACCATCAATCTCTACCAGGGTTTTGATGGTAACCAATATTCATCATCCAATTTCACATTGAGTGGATTCTATGCCATTGGTTCTATAGGGGCAAAAACAACCTCACTTTCCTGGGAGGGAGATCAGAATCGAACTGGAAGTGAATCACTTCAGTTTACAACGCCTTTATCCGGTACGAACAATTTGGCAGGGGATGGCGATAATAACGGAACAACTGTCAATAATCCCTTCAATTCGACAGTTTATGATAATACAACTGCTCCGGTGGTTAACAACACGGGTACCTACGGGGTTGACCTGGACACATATGACGTATCCTCATACATTCTTCCCGGAGAAACAACTGCAACTACTCAGGTGAATGTGGGTATTGATTATGTAATAATGAATGCCGTGGTGCTTAAGGTTCCTTCCAATCTGATCACCGGCAGGGTTTTTGAAGACCTTACTTATGGCGGTGGTATCGGACGGGATTATGCAGCATCTGCTGGAGTTGGATTACCCGGCGCTACTGTTGAACTCTATGATGCCGGAGGAACCCTGTTGGATACGCAAACTACGGATGCCGACGGCATATATGTATTTGCAGGTATGATAGACGGCACTTACTCCGTCCGGGTCGTAAATGAAATGGTTCGATCCTCCCGGACAGGTGGAAGCCTTTGCAGCACATGTCTTCCGGTTCAAACATACAAGTCGGATTATACTGCAAGTACGTTAATTCCCGATACCAACCAGGTAGGTGGGACAGATCCCGCAGGTACAGATCCGGGAGCCGGAACGCTTACCGGAGCCCAGAGTGTCGCCCAGGTCTCCATAGTTAGTGAAGGGGCTGCGGGAATCGATTTTGGATTCAATTTTAATACGATCGTAAATAGCAATGACGCCGGCCAGGGCTCTCTGGATCAGTTCATTATAAATGCCAACAACCTGGATGAAACAGGTCTGGATATCTCTGCTAATGCTCTTTTCGATCCCCCGGTGGGAGCGGACCTCTCTGTCTTTATGATCCCTCCGAGTGGGGATGCCTTAGGAAGGACTGCAGATCCCGGATTCACGGGTACTTATTTTGATATTTCTCTCCCCGGATCTCTGGAGCAACTTAGTTCAGGAAATACCATAATCGACGCTCGCACGCAAACAGCCTACTCTGGGAATACTAATGTGGGTAACGCAGGCGTCCCCGGTACAACGGTGGGAGTCTCTACAACGGTTCTACCCACCTATGAACGTCCAGAAATACAGATCTACACCAGTTCCGGACCAGCGTTTATAAACTCAGGATCTACTAATGAAATCAGGTATTTGTCCGTATCCACGGACAATGATTCCGGTATTCGCATGGATTCAGGGAATTTGGTGGTCTATGGGTGCCTGCTGGGACTTGGGGCAAATGGCACCAATATCGGGAATACCGATACGGCGGTGGAGGTGAATGGGGGAAGCGGTACTTTGGAAGGGAATTATGTTGCAACTAATGCATTACAGGGGATTTGGATCAGAAATACGACCTCCCTGGTCATGGAGAGGAATCATATTACCGGCAATGGCGTAGCTAATTGTGGCTATAATATTCTTATAGAGGATGGTGCCGGGATCATTATCCAGGAAAACCTGATTGAGAATGCGGAGGCTGTTGGAATCGAGGCCGATGGTATTACTGGGGCTCTCCAACTTGTCGATAACTCCATAACTGGATCAGGACAGGATCCTTCTTGTAATGGTGGAGTAGGCGGGGTTGGAGCCCGACTGGGAGGATCGAATTCTGCAATAACACAAAATATTGTTTTTGCCAACGGAAATGCAGGCTTGATCCTGAATGATCCTTCTGGAAATGGTAATCTATCTCCCAGAATTCCTTTTATGCGAATGGGACCACTTCTGACGCCTTGGGCATTGACCTGGATTCCTCAGGTGGATTTGGGGATGGGGTTACACTCAACGATTCGGGAGACTTGGATTCGGGACCAAATGGACTGCTAAATTTCCCAATTATATCTTCTGTATTCATTTCTGGCGGAGAACTTGTGATTAAGGGATGGACCAGGCCAGGAAGTACCCTGGAAATATTCTTGACCGACATAAATGAAGGTACCGCCACTGAGGGGGAGAACCAATTGGGAAACAACAAGGATTATGGGGAAGGGCAGGTATTTTTGACAGCTATTGTTGAAGGTTCTGCTAGCGATTTGGATGCAGATTCATCAACCTACACGGATACAGACGGAAATGCCGATAATACGGCGGAATATGAATTCCGAATTCCGATCCCTTCTGGCATTACCTTAGGGAATTGGATCACTGCTACCTCTACCCTTTCAAACAGCACTTCGGAATTTTCTCCTATGAGTGATGTCAGGGTCCAAAATGTACTTACCAACCGCCGGATTACGTACAGGGTTAATAATTGATGCTTTTCCGCCTTTTTCAAGGGGAAGAACACCTCCTTCAATTACCTGCCTTTAAAAATATAGAGTAGCTCGAATCTATTGTAAATAAAGGCTTAATCGATAAAAAACATAGGTTTATCGTTCACTAACCTCAGAAATACGCACCTATGCATTGTATTTAAAGCGGTACACAACAATTATTTTCCTCCCCTTAGTCTAAAGCTAATTTTGTAGGGTGTGAAAATACCGCAAATGAATAATTATCAGCATATAAGACCACAAGAATCCCTGAATGTCCTCACTGACAGGAATAAGGGCAGCTATGTAGATACGCTGGTTTCAAAGAAGAGGAAATCCCCATTTACTATATCCTCCACCAATCCAATCAATGCAAAATCAAGTACCATGAAAAAATTAAGTGTACTGCTTCTTTTACTACTGGTTTCTGGCTGGGGTTTTGCCCAGACCACCGTGAACCTTGCGGACCAGTGTAATTGTGAAGTGCTCAGTGGAACTGCGGTTACTGCAGCCGGTGCTACTGCACCCACAGGTGCAGATCTCGGAGATATCTATGTAAATACGAATACGGGTACGATCTATTTCTGGGATGGGGATTCCTGGGAATTTACTGCCATTGATACCAATACTACTAATGTGAGCTTCGCCGTAGTTGGCACTGACCTGGTGATGACGGATTCGGATGGCAATACGGTGAGTGTGCCTGTTGCCGATATCGGAGCCCTGACAGATACGGATGATCAAACTGCCGCAGAAGTAACCTATGACAATACTACCTCCGGATTAACGGCTTCCAATGTCCAGGAAGCCATTGATGAGATCAACGGCCTGGCGGGTACAGTTTCGCTTACGGACAATGGGGATGGCACCTATGATTTTACGGATGCCGGTGGAACTGTGACCACGATCACCGATACTTCCATTTCCACATTGACTGACAACGGGGACGGCACCTACACCTACACGGATGAGGCCGGGGCCACCCAGACCATCGATACCAATGCGAGTGCTAACCCCTATGACAATACAGC
>JARRLI010000184.1:0-3729 GCA_037387145.1 Robiginitalea sp.
CCTCCATCCGTCCGAAAAGGGCAAGGTACCATGATCGGTGGTAGTGATTATAGGCTAAATTGGGATTCAGGGAATTAGCCCTGTTGAAAGCGTATTCAGCCAGTTCCCAGTCCCAGCCATAGTAGGTATGATACTGCGACAGGGCGGCCCATGCATTGGCATTCATCGAGTCCAGTTGTATGGCCCTTTTTGCTGCAGCAAGCGCTTTTGGGAAAACGCCATCAGGGGGAAAAAGGGCGTTATGCCCAAGGGTGATATAACCCTCTGCGAGACCCGCATATGCATAGGCGTCTGCAGGATTTTTATCAACGGCTTCCTGATAATATACCAGAGCCCGTTCCCAATCTTCCACCCTGGGCTTGTTCAGATAATACTTACCCTTTAAATACAATTCATAGGTTTCGGGCTGCACGGGACGGAGATTCTTTTCCAGCAGTCGGTTTCTCTGTTGTTCTCCTAAGCCGAGGATTTCAGAAATGTCCTTTGCGATTCCGCTCCAAAGAGCAGCGGCATTGGTTATATCCTCTTCATAAGTACTGCTCCAGATGGCTGCCATATCTATCTCCCGGCTGATATTTAGTGTTACCTTAAGGTTATAACCGTTTTTTTCATAGCTGCCAGAAATAAAATAGTCAATATCCTTACTCACTTGTAAGTAAAGGTCTGTAGTCGGAAGGATGCCTGCTTCCAGGAACTGTGTGGAGGCCAGGCTGAGTACGGAGAATTCTTCCATCTGCGAGAGCTCTTGGATAAGCGCATCCGTTATCCCATAGGCAAAGTATTCATCATCGATTTCAGCTACCTTGGGTTCCAGGGGGAGAACGGCAATCCGTTTCTCACTCTCATGAACACCGGGGCTTCCCCATTGGGACCCTGCCCAGAAGCTGCCCGCCAACAGTAGCAGGATGGCCATTATCCCGGAAACGGCAATTACAGTGTTTAACCTGCGGGTGTTCGCCGCTCGTGTTTCGGTATTATCTTCCCAGTCGGGGGTTTTTATCCACCCTTCAGATGAAAGGTCGTACACCCAGGCAAAACCTGTCCAGAAAATCAATCCGATAGCCAGCAGATAAATCAGTCCCTGTAACAAATAAGGCGGAGCATCAAAGGTGGGTAATATCACAGAAGCGAATTCGATAAGAACCCAGGCAACGGCCAGATAGGCCAATACTGCTCTGATTACGTTCCGGCGAATGAGTTCCCTGTAGAATTTTTTAAGATCCATAAGCGGGATGTGTTAGAAGTATCCAAAAGCCTCCTTAAGATAGTATAAATAATTGATATACAGCAGGTAAAACTAATCTAGGGTTGTACGGTATTTCTGGCAATGATTTCTGTCAGTTAGAATCGCAGGTCCTGAACTATATGTGCATATGCAACCACCTATAATGGTAAAGCCAAAGATGAATCAATGCTTAATGAAAGGATTATGCAGGAAATTGTGTTACTCTTTAGCAATAAACAAACTATGCTCGCAAAGGTTTATGGCAGTGCCGTCTATGGGATCGATGCCACCCCGGTGACCATCGAAGTGAACATAGATAAAGGGATTGGATATCATCTTGTGGGACTGCCGGACAACGCTATCCGGGAGAGCAATTACCGAATCGCCGCGGCCCTGCTGAACAATGGGTACCGAATTCCCGGAAAAAAGATTACCATCAATATGGCCCCTGCAGACCTGAGGAAAGAAGGTGCCGCCTATGATCTTCCGCTGGCCCTGGGGATACTGACCGCCTCCGGTCAGCTGAAGACTTCGAAAATGGAGGATTATACCATTATGGGTGAACTTTCACTTGATGGTTCTCTTCAACCGATCAAAGGTGTCTTACCCATCGCCCTGAGTGCGAGGGCTGCCGGTTTCAAAAGCATCATCCTGCCAAGGGAAAATGCAGCTGAAGCAGCTGTGGTAGAGGGCCTGAGGGTACTGGGGACTGCTAGTTTGTCCGAGGTGATCGAACACGTTACCGGAGTGCAAGAACTGCGGCATGAACCAAGTCCTGAAATATCCCCCATGGCATGTTCAGATAGCTCATTACCAGACTTCAGTGAGGTTCGGGGTCAGGAAACCGTCAAACGTTGTATGGAAATAGCGGCTGCCGGCGGACATAACATCATCCTTATAGGTCCGCCGGGGTCCGGCAAGACCATGCTGGCCAAAAGACTCCCTGGCATCCTGCCGCCCATGACCCTCGAAGAAGCCCTGGAGACTACCAAAATCCACAGTGTGGTAGGGGGTAAGATCGATGCAGGATTAATTCGAAAACGCCCTTTCAGGAGCCCACATCATACTATCTCTGATATCGCACTGGTAGGCGGAGGCTCTTATCCGCAACCCGGTGAAATTTCTCTGGCACATAATGGAGTGCTCTTCCTGGATGAGTTGCCCGAATTCAAGCGGCATGTACTCGAAGTTATGCGGCAACCCCTGGAGGAACGTCAGGTAACCATTGCAAGGGCGCGGTTTACTGTCACCTATCCCAGTAGTTTTATGCTGGTCGCCAGCATGAATCCAAGCCCTTCAGGGTATTTTCATTCCCAGCAGACTTCCTACGCCAACACCCCGGCACAGATTCAAAAGTATCTCAACCGGGTTTCAGGGCCACTGCTGGACCGGATAGACATTCACATGGAGGTGAACCCGGTACCCTTCGAGGAGATCTCTTCCAGCAGGAAGGGGGAACCCAGCAAAATAATAAGGGAACGCGTAGTGGAGGCAAGGAACTATCAGCTGGCCCGGTTCAGGGGCCATACAAACCTTCATTGCAATGCCCAGATGAACAGCAGTCAGATTCGCAGGTATTGCCAACTTAAGGCTGCTCCGCTGGGATTGCTGCGCTCCGCTATGGAACGGCTGGAACTCTCCGCCCGTGCTTACGACCGTATTCTGAAACTGGCACGTACCATCGCCGACCTGGATAATTCCGTCGAAATTGGTGAAAATCACCTTGCCGAGGCTATACAGTACCGTAGCCTGGACCGTGAGGGCTGGTTGAATTAAATGTTACGTGCAATCAGAGAAGTTTACTGGACCCGGGATGTTGGGGCGGTTAAAAAGGCCTTGTTTACCGCGCAGCGCTGCAGGAATATGCACTCGTTTAAGGCATATGATTTTTTATCCCTTGAAAAAATTGACTATAATTATGCCTTTAAAATATAATAATCGGCACCATTAACAGTTACTTAAACAGATATCATTATCAATCAATCACTTACGGATTAAAACAAACTAAGTCTGACGCATGTTACGATTTAAGGTCCTGACAGAAAGTATCCTATTGGTCATATCGCTTTTTGCGCTCACGGCAAGAGACACCAACCCTGCATTTGAACCTGGTTCCTCAGATATCACGTTGCCTGAAAGACATGAAGAATCTATGCAGGTGCAAAAGGTAAATTTTTATGGCACCGAAGAACTTAAGGTCTTAAGGGAGGCTATCGAATCGTATTTTGAAAAGGCCATAGCATCAGGAGATATTGTCGGTGCAGGGGTCAGTATAGTGGTGGGGGATGAAGTGCTCCTGGCAGATGGGTTTGGAAAAAGGAATTGGCGAACCGCCAATAAAGTTGACGGACAGACCCTATTCAGACTCGGCTCGCTTTCAAAGGGATTTGCCGGTATTCTTGCCGCCGATCTGACAAACGAAGGATTGATTTCCTGGGAGGACAGGGTCTCAGATTGTCTGCCTGAATTTCAACTAGGCAATCGTACCAATACGGGTAAAATCA
>JARRLI010000185.1:0-3720 GCA_037387145.1 Robiginitalea sp.
AGCATAATGCAGTGGTCTGGTCAGATCCCAACCAGCTTGATATAGTCGTGCGAAACCTTCTGAGCAATGCCCTAAAATTTACGCCTCAGGAAGGAATGATCACAATCCGGGCAGAAGAACAGGGTGAAGACTGGTTGGTTTCCATACGAGATACAGGTGTTGGGATGGACCGGCTTACCCTCCAAAAGATATTCGAATCCAGGAACAACCATACGACTTATGGGACCGCCAATGAAAAAGGAACTGGACTCGGACTGGCTTTATGTAAAGAAATGGTTGAGAAAAACAATGGTAAAATATGGGTAGACAGTATGTTAAGGAAGGGAAGTACCTTTTATTTTACCCTGCCCAAAGCCTCTCAAAACTTTAGTAAGGCAGTTTAAATAAGCCCATCCAGGTTGCGAACTGCCACCGGTCTTTCCGCTGTAAATCCTTCAGCATACTCCACCCCTATTAACCTTCCCAGGTCCCGGGCCCGGTAGGTAACACTATCGAGGAAATTCTTGCTGCTTATAGGCGTTTCGGGCTCATCACTCCCAGGTTGGTAGAATTGGGAGTCATAGGCGCAGATTGCCTCTATTTTCTTATTGAAGAATTTACTGACATCAACCACAAAGTCCGGTTCCAGGTTCATCCATTGAATATAGTGATACACCTGTTTGGGCCTCCATGGTTCCTGCCATTCCTCATACCCATCTAATTGCGTATCTATCTTCACCAGGCCGCTAAGGAAACACGCATGGCTTACCAGCGAACTCCCCTTGGCATGATCTATATGACGGTCTTCAACGGCATTACACAGGACCACTTCGGGGCGATACTTCCGAATTTGGCGCACAATGGAAAGCTGATGTTCAGGGTCGTTCTGAAAAAACCCATCCCTGAATTCCATATTCTCTCGCATAGCCAGGCCCAGGACTTCTCCGGCACGCCGAGACTCCCGATCCCTTATTTCAGGTGTTCCCCTGGTCCCCAGCTCTCCGCGGGTAAGGTCGATAACTCCTACATTTTTGCCACGCGCCACCTCCATGGCAATAGTTGCACCGGCCCCCAGCTCCGCATCATCCGGGTGGGCTCCAAATACCAGTAAATCCAATTTCATGTCCAGAAGTATCTGATTATTTAGTGAGTGTTGCTGCCTTGGTGGTCCGGGCTTCTTCCAGAGCCTGTGCCAAATCAGCTTTCAGATCCGCAATGTCTTCTATACCGGTAGAGAACCTGATAAGGCCGTCGGCAATCCCCGCCTTGTGGCGTTCTTCCGGGGTCAAAAGTGCATGTGATGTTTTGGTTGGCGCCAGCAAGGTGCTTTCAACACCCGCCAGGCTCATAGATACTTTTATCCACTGCAATGAGTTCATGAATACCTTTTGATCCAGCTCTGGGGACAACTCAAAGGAAAGCATTCCCCCAAAGCCCTTCATCTGCCGAAGCGCAATTTCATGGCCATTGTGTGTCTTTAGCCCGGGATAATACACCCGGTCAATATCAGAATGCATATTCAAGAATTCCGCCAGTTCTATGGCATTCTCATTCTGGGCTTTCACCCGAATACCCATAGTCTTCAGGCTCCGCTCCAGGAGCCAAACCGTATAATCACTCAGGCTGCCTCCCAGATTCTTTGCAAGCTGAAAGATGTGGTTGATATGTTCTGCACTTGCTGCAACGGCTCCAGCACAAATATCCGAGTGCCCGCCCATATATTTGGTGGCACTGTGAATCATCACGTCAATACCAAAATCAGCCGGGTTCTGATTGATAGGACTGGCGAATGTATTATCTATAAGCGTATAAAGACCCCTGGAGCGTGCTATCTTGCCTACTTCCTCAAGGTCCGTGAGTGTAAGCAACGGATTGGATGGGGTTTCCAGGTAAATCACACGGGTGTTTGGCTGGATCGCCCCTTCAAAATCAGCGCTGCTGACACCGTCTATGAAGGTAAACTCAATACCGTATTTAGGGAATTCCTCAGTAATAAGGTTATACGTACCTCCGTAAATTTGCCTTGGAACCACCAGGTGATCGCCTTTCTGAAGAAAAGCAAAAAGGGAGGTGCTTACCGCCGCCATCCCACTTCCGAAGATCAACGCTGATTCGGTGTGCTCCAGAGCTGCAATTTTGCGGCAAAGTGCCTCCTGATTCGGAGTATTGAAATATCGGGGATATCTCTTAACATCCACACCCTCATAGGCATAGGAACTACTCATATACAAAGGTGAAATGGCTCCCTGAAACTGTGTATCTTCCACTTCACCCACATGGGTGCATATCGTATTCACCCCGCTGGCAGACTTTTTCATAGGTTACTGTCTAATCCTGTAAAGGTACTAATTTCATTATACAGAAACGGATTTCCACCGACCTTTCCGAAATGCCCTGACGGCCAAAATGGTAAGTATTATCTCAGCCAGGGTGATGGCGATAAAAACCCCGACGGGTCCCATTTCCAGCACCTGGGATGCCAAGAACGCGAGGGGAAGCTGAAACATCCAGAAAGCAATGAAATTAATCCGTGTAGGAGTTCGTGTATCCCCTGCCCCATTAAAGGCCTGGGTGATCACCATTCCAAATGCATAGAATACATATCCGGCAGTAACGATACGTAGGCACAGGGTGCCATTTTCAACAACCTGAGGGGTGCTGCTGAAAAGCTGAAGGATGTCTTCGGCCCAGATGAAATATCCCAACGAAACCAGCCCCATGAAAACAGCATTGTACGCCCCTGTCTTCCAAACAGATTTTTCCGCCCTGTCGGGTTGATTGGCTCCCAAATTTTGTCCGACAAGGGTTGCTGCGGCATTGCTCATACCCCAGGCGGGCATCAGGGTAAACATCATTACCCGTATGGCAATTGTATACCCCGCCAGTACCTCGCTTCCAAATTCGCTCATTAACCGCATAAGAAAAATCCAGCTGCTGGTACCGATAAGAAACTGGGCAATCCCGCCGATGGATACGCGGATCAGATTGGCCATAACCTTAACGTTTACAACCCAATCCCGCATGGTAACCCTTATTTTACTCCATCCAAAGAAGAGAATGCCGAGCTGAAAAAGCACCGCAGTACCTCTTCCAATATTGGTGGCGATGGCGGCTCCTTTAACTCCAAATTCAGGAATGGGTCCCCATCCGAAAATAAAAATGGGATCCAGAATGATATTTAGTCCGTTGGAAAGCACCAGGGTCCACATAGCCGCTGAGGCATCCCCTGCTCCTCTGAATATGGCATTAATCAAAAATAAAAGCACAATGGTCAAATTACCCCCTATAAGCCATTGGGTGTAACCATAACCTTCTTCAATCAAGTCGGGAGCCGCTCCCATAAGCGAGAGGATTTCCTTAGAATAGGCCAGGCCTATCAACCCTATCAAAAATGAAACCAGGCATCCCACCAGGATCGCCTGTACCGCCGTTTCACGTGCTCCGGAAATATCTTCCTCCCCTACCCGTCTGGCCACCACAGCTGTGGCAGCCATGCTAAGCCCGATCGCAATTGCATATACCAGGGTAATAACGGACTCGGTCAGGCCAATGGTAGCAACGGCATTCACGCTAATCCTGGATACATAGGCGTTATCCACGATCGCAAATACAGATTCCATCAGCATTTCGAGTATCATGGGAATGGCCAAAAGAAAAATAGCCCTGCGAATACTCCCTTTAGTCACCTCTATATCCTTACCCTTGAGCGCCATTAATACAAGGCTCAAAAAGGCTCTGATT
>JARRLI010000186.1:0-3716 GCA_037387145.1 Robiginitalea sp.
TGCAATTCCTGGTCTGTGTAATAGTTAAAATCGGCTTAGTTCATCCTGGTTTTTCTCATTAAAGTTATGGAATGGTGGGGCAGCATCCAGACTATAGCTCCTTTTTTGTAGTTAATCAACCTCTTCCGATGACCTAGGGAATCAAAAGCATAAAGCTCAGATTTGTGCTGTTTCTTTTAGCGTTTCCAATTGTTGTTGTTTCTCAACTTTCTATTCGCAAGGCGGTTCAACAGAATGATACATCCGCCATTCGAGAATTACTCGAGAAATCGATTTCCTTCCAGTTTGACAATTCCGATTCAGCCAAAGTAGTAGCCCAGCACGCCATCCATTTGTCTGAAGATGCTGACTATGAGATTGGCAAGGCAAAAGGCTTCAATATCATAGGCGCTATCTATTATTACTAGGGTGAATTTTTTTAGGCATATGATAATTTTAGCTTGCCCCACAGACATACGAACATGAAGGAGATACCACTGGGATTATCTAAATCCAACACAACCTTCGATCGGTATCCAATTAACCTTCTTTTTACGGGTATTTTGTATTTGTGTTCGTTTCTTCCCAAATCGTTCCATACTTTGCACGCACAAAACAGGTAGAATGGAGGGAAGAAATTGTGTTGTCACAGGGGGGAATTCAGGAATTGGGTATCAAACTGCACTTGCCCTGGCCGGCGAAGGTGCCCATGTTATAGTCGTATGCAGAGATCGAGAAAAGGCCGAAACTGCTGTTGAATCCATAGAGGGGGCTACTGGAAACATGCACATAAAATTCGTGTTATGTGATCTTAGTTCACAGAAATCTATCAGAACGGCTGCAAATAGCATTAAAAAAGAATTCAAATCTATTGATGTATTGGTCAACAATGCGGGTACCTGGTTCTCAAAACTCGAACTTACAGAAGATGGAATAGAGCGTCAATTAGCGGTGAATCACCTGGCTTATTTTTTAGTGACCCATGAATTGTTGGGCGCTTTGCGTGCCTCTTCAGATGCCCGCATTGTTTGCGTAGGCTCGGATTCGCATTTTCACGGCAAACTGCATTTTGACGACCTCTCCCTGAGCTCAAATTATCATGGTCTGCGGGCTTATGCCCAGTCAAAACTTGCCAATGTTATGTTTGTCTATGAGCTGGACAGGAGGCTAAAAGAAAAAGGGATTAGCAATATCAGCGCAAACTGTGTGCAACCCGGCCTGGTAAAAACAGATATAGGGTTGAAGCACACCATTTCTTTTCATGCCCTTGCCTGGAGGATTCGCCGAATGGGAGGGGTGAGCCCGGAAAAAGGTGCAGAAACGTCCATTTATCTGGCAACTTCCGAACAGGTGAAGGGGCAAAGCGGTAAATACTGGGATAAATGCCAGCCCAAGCCATCTTCCCGCCACTCTTACATTGAGGAGGACGCCCGCAGGCTCTGGAACTTGTCTGAGTCCTTATGCGGGATTGAAAATTACTTTAAGCAGGTCACTTAGGTATAGGCCCTGAACATCTTTTCCAACAAACGCATTTTAATGCTGGTGGGAATCAGCCGGTGGGTTTTTGTGATCCACCAGTTCATTTTGCCAGGATGGATCACCAATTTGCCATTGAGCATATGTTTGATGGCAGTATTGGCTACCTCGTCTGGATGCAGCATCATTAACCGGGCTTTCTTCCCCTGGGATTCTATTCGCTTCAGCCCTTCCTCATTGGTCAGAACCGGACCCGGGCACAGGATGCTCACCTTGACCCCAAATTTGCGGACTTCCTCACTAAGCGCCAGGGAAAAGAAATAAACGAAGTTTTTGGTCCCGGTATATACAGCTTTGTATGGCAGTGGGAGGGTTGCTTCCATGCTGCTGGTATTCATGATGTAACTTTCTCCCAGTTCTTTCAGCTCCGGCAGGAATTGATGTATCAGAGCGATATAAGCTTTATTATTCAGGTCGATCATTTGGTAATAACGGCCTAGTGGGACCTTTTCAAAGAACCCGCTTTCCCCGAAGCCAGCGTTGTTGATAAGGTATTTTACTTTATACGCGTTTTGGTGGCACCAATTATGGATGGCAGTTGCCGCTGCAGGATCGGTCAAATCAGCTGAGTAACATTCCGACTGTATTTCGTAATTCTTTCTGAGATCTTCCCGCAGGTTGTATAAATCAGGAGTGTCCAGTGCAACAAGCAGGGTGTTGATCTTTCTTCTGGCAAATTCCCGGGCGATTTCACGTCCGATTCCCAGGCTTGCTCCCGTAATTAAGGCATATTCATCGTGTGATTTCATGAGTTAGATAGGCGGGTAGTCCAGAGTCCGCTTTTGGAGAAACTAAATTATTTAAAAGGGATATTTATGCGTCAGGCGGAAAGATAAGAAATTCAGTAGTAAACGTGTTCAGGGTGCCGTGGCAGTAGGATTGAAATAAGCAAATGAGGCATCATAACTCCGGGGGGGTCTGTAGTCCCCCTCCCCTTAAAACAATTTATGGGTTCTCCATGCAAGCTGCCATCACCTGAAAATTTCCATGGCACTTCTCAACCTTGCCAACCGCAAATTAATTACCTGCCGTTTTTCGCGAATACTTTCTTTTTCAGTAATTTAAGACCAAACAAGCATGTCTATGGCCAAATTCACCCTAAACATCAATAAAAAGGAGTACGAAGTAGATGTGGCACCCGGCACTTCCCTGTTATGGGTATTGCGGGAACATCTTGGATTAACCGGGGCTAAATACGGTTGCGGGATAGCCCAGTGTGGAACTTGTACTATCCATGTAGACGGTGCTCCGGTAAAAGCTTGTATCCTCCAGGTAGACGGTGTTTCATCCGGGCAACAGATCCGTACCATTGAGGGGCTGTCCGCTAACGGGGATCATCCTGTCCAACAAGCCTGGATAGAGGCCCAGGCCCCCCAGTGCGGGTATTGCCATACAGGGCAGATCATGCAGGCAGTCGCCTTGTTGGAATCCAATCCGACCCCAACCCGGGAGGAAATAAAAACCTATATGAACGGGGTCCTTTGCCGATGTGGGACCTATTTGCGAATTCTGAAGGCCATAGAGATAGCCGCACAGTCCCAAACTACCATTGAAAGTTAAAATCATGCTAGAGATTAAACCAACCTTGAGCAGACGCGCGTTTCTAAAAACATCCGGTGAGGTAGCCCTCTTTATTGGGGTTTCCGGGCTGATGCCTCAACTCGTTTCCTGTGGGGATACCGAGCGGATGCAAGCGCAATTTGAGAAACACCCTGTAACCGCCTGGGTGAAAATTTCAGAAGACGGCACGGTGACCATCTGCAACCCGGCCGCTGAAATGGGTCAGGGCTCTATGACCTCGCTACCCGTGGTTTTTGCCGAAGAGATGGATGCAGACTGGGACAGGGTAACAGTAGAATTTTCCCCCCAGGAGGCTGAGATCTACGGTTCTCAGGGCTGGAGGCCGGGTACCAAACTCATGATGACCGTGGGCAGCCGTACTACTAACAGCTACTGGCCCGTAATGCGCAACGCGGGAGCCCAGGCCCGTTACGTATTAATGTACAGTGCAGCGCTGCACTGGGAGGTTCCGGTGGATGAGGTTTCGACTGCGATTGGCAAGGTTGTCCACGGGGAATCGGGCAAAGAAATGGGTTATGGGGAATTGGTGCCTTATTTGCAAATGCCGGAGGTCCTACCTGAATTCAAAAAAGAACAGCTGAAGAATCCCGGGGACTTTCGATTGATCGGCACCGTCCTGC
>JARRLI010000187.1:0-3711 GCA_037387145.1 Robiginitalea sp.
GTGAAATTGATTACAATGGTGGTTAGGGTAAAGAAAAAATTGGGCAGCGCGTGCCTCCATTTACGATAACTGAACCTAAAAAGTGGCACGGCTCCTTCCAGGATCCAGAAAAAGCTTATCCCCAGGACCAGCAGCAGGCTGCGATGGCTGGAGGGAATGTTCTCAAAATAGGCAATAATGGTTTCCATGGTACAAAAATATCAAATTCCTGACTTGCAAAACAGCAGGCATCGGTTTGGCTGGCTCATCGGTAATCCGGCAATTGTTCCTTAAGTGCTTCCACAATGCGGAATGCAGCGGGGCAAATGGCCATATTTTTCATAGTCAGGCCATGAATCTGATGGAACTTCCTGCGGTCTGTATGCGGATATTCCCGGCAGGCCTTGGGTCGCACTTCATAGATGCTGCAATAGTTGTCCTGCCCGAGGAACGGGCAGGGAAGTTGCTGCAGCACATGGTCCCCATCCTCGTCCAGACGCAGGTACTGTGCTGTAAATTCACCCGGTTTAAGCCTGAGGTGACGTGAAATCCTGCGGATGTCCTGATCTGTAAAGAGCGGGCCTGCAGTACGGCAGCAGTTGCCGCATTTAAGGCAGTCAGTCCGGTCAAACTCCTCGGCATGCAGCTCCAGCATCAGCCCATCCAGGTGCCTTGGAGGCTTTTTGCTAAGGTTCTTGAAAAACCGCCTGTTCTCAGGTGCTTTTTGTGCAGCTTTTTGAGGTAATATCCGTAGTTCCTTATCCATGACAATCGATATTTATCTACCTTTACAGGCCTGGGATACCCAATTTCACGAAGGGTCCCCAAAAATACAACCCATGGATCTACTGGGAAAGGCGATAATGGATTATTACAGGGAAAAAGATCCTGTGCAACTCAGTAGTCATAGTTCACTGGGAACCACAGAAGAAGTGCCTGTCCCCTACTTTTTCAGGGATTTTGAGCAGATGCCTCCCCTGGAACAAAAAGCCCTCGGATACTGTTCGGGAAAAGTGCTGGACATCGGGTGTGGCGTAGGAAGCCACAGCCTATATTTGCAGCACAAAGGAGCTGAGGTCGTGGGGCTGGATCAGAGTAGTCTGGCACTTGAAGTCGCCGCTTCACGCGGACTTGACAAAACGGTGTGCAGTGATATCATGGATTTCAAGGTAGGGAAATTTGACACCTTGTTGTTATTAATGAACGGGGTGGGGCTCGCCGGTTCCCTGAAAGGACTTCAGAGGCTGCTGGAGCATTTGGCAGGACTCCTGAATCCGGGCGGACAGATCCTGATGGATTCCAGTGACCTCATCTATATGTTTGAGTCGGATGAGGACGGGGGAGTCTGGGTACCGGGAGAAGTTGCCTATTACGGTGAGGTTACCTATCATTGGGAATACGACAATTTGCAAGGGGGTACCTTTCCCTGGCTGTTTGTCGATTACCAGACCCTGGAAAGCGTATCCGGACCACTCGGGTACAGGACAGAGCTGCTCGAACTCGGATCACATTTTGATTATTTGGCCCGACTCACCCGGGAAGGCATACGAGAATTTTAATTGGTACGTTTTATTGTAAAGAAATGATCATGCGCAGAAAGTTTATTGTTTTTACATCCCTCCTAATGGTCGGGATCCTAACAAACTGTTCCAAGGATTCTGATCCTTCAACCGAGGAGCCGGATCCCGTGGACCGGTCTGCCAATCTCTTGAGCACAGGGGATAGCGCGGCAGATATCCTGGCCAATGAAAACTTTGACGAGATTCTGATTGAAATCGCCCATGTCGAAGGGTTCAGACCCACTTCTGAGGCGCTGGGGAACATCGAGGCATACCTGGCTGAACGCACCTTCAAAGAGGAAGTAAATTTTCTTTTCCGTTCCTTGCCTTCACCCGGGGAAGAATCCCTCACCTTAACGGAAATAGCTGAGCTGGAGACAGAAAACAGGACGCGCTACAATGATGGCCGTACACTGGCTATCTATATTTACTTTGCTGATGCACCTTCAGTAAAGGATGACCCCGTGGAAGGCCTGGTAACCCTGGGAGCCGTATACCGAAACACCTCCATGATTATTCACGAAAGCGCGCTGCGGGAACTTTCCTCCAAAAGTGTCGGTCTGACCCTGGCCAATGTGGAAACCACTGCCCTTGCACATGAATTCGGGCATTTATTTGGACTGGTAGACCTCGGAACCCCGGAAGTAAATCCGCACGAAGATGAAAATGCACCAAACCACTGCGATGTAGCCGATTGTCTGATGCAGGCCGAGCTGGAATTCGGATCCGGGATCATGGCGAAGCTTGAAAGCCTATCCGCCAATGGACTGGGAGGGATTCCTTCCCTGGATGCCGAATGCATCAGGGACCTGCAGGCGATCGGAGGCCGTTGATCCACACATTCCGCCTCAGGGAATATTAAGGTATTTATGGGTTTGAAGGGAAACCTTCCATTTCGGGTTAGCCATGACGTATTCCACGATCAGCGGTGTGACCTTTTCACGGACACTCCATTCCGGCTGAAGGAACAAAAGACAATCCTGCCCCACCTTTGCCGCCTGTTGCTCCGCAAATTTAAGGTCGTGCCTGTTGTAGACGATTACTTTTAGCTCATCTGCCCTCTGATAGCATGCCTCCAGGGGAAGCTTGTTCTTCTTCGGGGACAGACAAAACCAGTCCCAGATGCCTGTCAGGGTATAGGCCCCTGAGGTTTCGATGTGGATCTTCAGTCCGTGCTTCTTAAGCTCCCGGGTCAGGGGATCCATATCCCACATCAGGGGTTCCCCACCGGTAACCACGATAGTATCCGAATGGCGGGCCGCTTCCGCCGCAATCGATTCGATATCCGTGGGCGGGTGCACGGCAGCATCCCAGCTCTCTTTTACATCACACCAATGACAGCCAACATCACAGCCACCCACCCGTATGAAATAGGCCGCCGTACCCTTGTGAGCACCTTCTCCCTGTATCGTATAAAAAGCTTCCATGAGGGGCAGCATGAGCCCCCGTTCCACTTTTTCCAATTCCGCCTGCGTTGTCATGGCGCAAATATAGTGAATAAGCGACGGGGCAAATCCTGGGCGGCCAGAAATTCAACCCTTTAGAAATCGGACGAATTCCGCTATTTTTATCGCAAAATCATATTTATGAACACGGAGGACACTTTCAGGGCCCATATCGATAAAGGCTATTCGTTCAAAGGGGCATCCATCACGCTGGGGGCAGCCATGCTCGACGGGAAGGCAATGACCGGATCCCTGGTGAAGGTCCCGCTGAAAACAATGAACCGGCACGGGCTCATCGCAGGCGCAACAGGTACGGGAAAAACCAAGACCCTCCAGGTGCTTTCCGAAAACCTTTCGGAAAAAGGAGTGCCTGTACTGCTTATGGATCTGAAGGGTGACCTTAGCGGACTGGCCCAGCCAAGTCCAGGACATCCGAAGATCGATGAGCGCCATGCCCAGATCGGGCTGCCCTTCGAGGCCAGGAAATTTCCCGTAGAGCTGTTGACACTTTCCGACCAGGATGGCGTGCGGTTGCGGGCTACCGTTTCGGAATTCGGCCCGGTGTTGCTCTCCCGCATCCTGAACCTCTCCGATGTGCAGGCCGGGATCGTTTCGGTCATTTTCAAATACTGTGATGACAATGCCCTGCCACTGCTGGATCTGAAGGATTTCAAAAAAGTCTTGCAGTATGCCACCGGAGAAGGTAAAAAAGAGTTTTCACAGGCCTA
>JARRLI010000188.1:0-3703 GCA_037387145.1 Robiginitalea sp.
TTACCGGAGGCCTCAAAGGAACGGTGAAGGATATATCCCTTGTAAGCATCTCCTCCTATCCCGCCCGGAAGGAATAGGTTGTAGAACATACCCTGCAGATATAATTTCAGGTTACTTTCGGGGGCCAGCGGCAACCCTATCTGGTAGAAATACAGATTCAGCCTGTAGGCCGCAATAATTTTAGAAAGGATGAAGAACAGGAGGGCCAGCAAGAGGTAGGCTGGCTTTGCAGCCGTCAGCACCTTCCAAACCTCGGAAAATGGAATACGGGTAAAAACCAGGTAGAGCAGGAGCCCGCTGAAGAGTATTTTTAGTAGGGCGACCCCTTTTTTACGCAGGTTGCCCACCAATTATTACATTTTTGATCCGGTATGGCCTTTTATTCTGGGATTCGTAGTAGGTCCTTATCAGCAGCTCCATTACAATGCCAATGGTGAACAACTGGATCCCCCCCAGGATAAACATCAAACCAAAGATCAGTAAGGGCCTGTTTCCGATGTCCTGGTCAAACCCAAATTTAATGATCAACAAGTATATATTGATACCGATCCCCAACAGGATCATCAGCACTCCAAGGATCCCAAAAAGGTGGATGGGACGCTGGAAGTACTTCCGTATAAACAGCAACAGCATCATATCAGCTACAACCTTGAAGACCCGTTCCAGCCCGTATTTGGAGACACCTGCATTTCGGGCATGATGCCGCACGGGCACTTGTTTTATCTGTGCCCCTTCCAAATGTGCCAGGAGTGTAATAAAGCGGTGCATCTCCCCATAGAGGTTTAGGTCTTTGGCGATATCCCGGGTAAAGACCTTCAGGGCGCATCCATTGTCCTTAATATCCAGTTTGGTTACCCGCCTGACCATGAAATTGGCAATTTTTGATGGGATTTTCTTAACCAGGGAATCCTTCCTTTTCTGACGAATACCTGTAACCACATCGTATTCCCCGTTCAGCACATAGGGCAGCATTTCCGGGATATCCCCCGGGTCGTTCTGCAAGTCTCCGTCCATGGTGATGACAAATTCCCCTTCTGCATAGTCCAGGCCAGCGGCCAGTGCCAGGCTTTGTCCATAATTCTTTTTAAGGGAGATAAGGTGTACCCTCGGATCCTGAAGGTCTCGAATGACCATGCGGGTCCTGTCGGTTGAGTAGTCGTCCACATATACGATCTGATACTGGTAACCCTCAAGGCTATCGTGAATTCTCTCTGTGAGTAGGGTAACATTTTCTTCCTCATTGTACAGGGGGACTACAATAGAAAGAAGGGAATCGGTCAGCGCTGGCATGTAAGGCGGTTTGGTTCCTGAACAAAGGTACTTTTTTTATGTAAATAGATGTTTTCAGGAATTCCTCCTGTCCAGGTACATCTGGTGGAGCTCGCCTGCGGCATGGAAAGGACTTATTTGCTCTTGTTCCACATTGCGTTTCATCTCCTCATAGGCCGCACGCATTTCCGGATCCTGATAAAATCCGGAGGTAAGCAGGTATTCGATGCGCTGTTTCAGCCAATCCAGGTTCTGTGCGGACCGTTTTCTTTCCAGGCTTCCGTCTTCCCTGCCACGGTCAGCATAGGCTGCTATCAGGTCCCATACCTCCTCAATACCTGTACCCTCTGTAGCGGAACACAGCAGTACCTCCGGAGTCCATCCGTTTGCCTTTGGGGGATACAGGTGGAGGGCCCGGGTGAATGTGGCCTGGGCCTTTTGTGCTGCAGGCAGGTTGGAACCATCTGCTTTGTTTATTACCACTGCATCGGCCATTTCCATGATCCCGCGTTTGATTCCCTGCAGCTCGTCTCCGGCACCGGCAATTTTCAGCAAAAGAAAAAAGTCTACCATCCCGTTTACTGCCACCTCACTTTGCCCTACCCCGACGGTTTCCACAAGGATCACATCGAATCCGGCAGCCTCACAAAGTGTTATGGCCTCACGGGTCTTACGAGCAACCCCACCCAGGGAATCTCCTGCAGGGGAAGGTCTTATGAATGCCTCGGGGGCACAACTGAGCTGCTGCATCCGGGTTTTGTCCCCCAGAATACTGCCCTTGGTCAGGCTGCTACTGGGATCCACTGCCAGGACGGCTACCCGCTTTCCCCGGGAGATCAGCTTCAGCCCCAGGGTTTCTATGAACGTACTTTTGCCCACCCCCGGTACCCCGGTGATCCCGACCCGGATTCCCGGTCCGGCTTTTTTCAGGCAGGCCTCAACGATCCTGGAGGCAAGTTGTGCATCCTCGGGACGGGTACTTTCGATAAGGGTAATCGCTTTGGAAAGTGCCCCCGTATCGCTCCCGCTAATCCCTGCTACCAGGGTGGCCAGATCCAATTCCCTTTTCTGGGAACGAAGCCGGGCTGCAGCAAGTTTTTTGGCTTTTGAAGCTGGGTTTTCCAAAGGCTTATTGATTTAGTGGTGTACGAACCTGCACGTCGTCCCAGGCCAGTTGAAGGTAAAGGAGTTCCTCCTGGCTGACAAATTCGATTTTAAGGTCTTCCTGTAGTTGCTCTGTGTGAATGACAGGTACTGTAATCTGTAAAACATCTTTTTCGGGATTCCTGGTTGTTTTCCGACCCATGCTGGAAAGGGTTACACCCCAGTCAGGAATCTCGCTGTTTACTATGACGGTCCATTGGTTCGGACCTGGAATGCTCCACAGCGAATAACTTCCTTTCTGCAGATTTTGCCCTCCAACCTTTATATCGGTTGCTGTACTAAAAGTAGTGGGTTCATTGGCCCCGGTTCGCCAAACCTTCTCATAGGGCACAAGCCCGCCGAAAATCTTCCGGTCTTTTTTGGAAGGACTGCTGTAGGTTACCTTCAGGTCAAATCCATTTTGGATGTATGTGGAGGTTCGCTCCGGGCTTATCTTTTTGGTCTGCTCCCTCAGATAGGGCATACCTACAAAATAACCTAGTAGCACCAATGCCACAAGAATTCCCACTATCCATTTAATAGTTTTCATAAACACCGCTTTTGAATCTCTAAGGTAGTAAATAGGCTGCAATCCTGCAGTTGTCGGACAGATCATAGCGATCAATCCCGGTCAAAGACAAATCGGGACTCGTTTATATAAGTCTCTTGGGGACGAAGCAGTGCAGAGGGGAAATGACCAAACTTCGGCGCATCCGGGAAGTTCTGGGTTTCAAAGCAAATGGATGGGGATCCTTCAGGAGTGAAAATTACAACTCCCGGCTGGTTGGTATAAACACTCATGCGGATCCCAGAGATTTTAGAATACAACTGAGCAGCCATGGCGGAAGTGCTTTCCAGCGCAAAGGGCGTATCCAGTTTCAGGTCCCCTATGGGTTTTTCCTTCTGAAAGTCGAAATCTGTACCTCTGACCTCCAGCATACGCCCTGTTGGAAGAAGTCTGGAATCTGTTTCCAGATATTGAGGTGCCGCCAGTTGAAGCCGGTAATGTGAAATCAGGGGGTGGCGGTCGATCTTAAAATAGGCATGGTTGGTCATGTTCACAAAAGTGGGGAGGTCCGTTTGGGCTTCATGGCGTATTACCAAGGCATTTTCCTCCAGCCGGTAAGTGACACAGGCCTGCAGGTTACCCGGGAATCCCTCCTCCAGGTGCGCACTTTTATATCCCAATCGAATTTCTTGTCGGGAAGCTTCTCCCTGGACGGAAATGATCTCCCAATATCGTTTCCCAAAACCCCGCTCGCCTCCATGCAGGGTTACTCCTTTTTGATTG
>JARRLI010000189.1:0-3702 GCA_037387145.1 Robiginitalea sp.
TCTTCGCTTAGGGAATAAGGTCGGTTCTCTGGTGAACTCCCCCAGTCAGTATTTTCAGTTTCGCCCATCATAAATTCAAGCGATCCACCCTGTTGAATATCCTCATAGCGAAGGAAAGTATGGGGATGTCTTTTGCCATTCAGTTTGGCTGACTGTATATAAAGGTTTACAGGAGCATTGTTATCTGAGCTAATGGTGAAGGTTTCTCCGTTTTCCAGGGAGAGTGTTGCTTTCGAAAACAAGGGACTCCCGATTACATACTGGTCTACCCCTGGCGTTACAGGATAAAATCCAAGAGAAGAGAACACGTACCAGGCTGAAGTTTGTCCATTATCTTCATCTCCACAGTAACCATCTGGTGTGGCTGCATACAGGCCGGTAAGGACCTCCCGGATCCTGTGCTGGGTTTTATAGGGAACTCCTGCATAATTGTAGAGGTAGATCATGTGTTGTACGGGCTGGTTCCCATGGGCATAGTTGCCCATATTCACAATTTGCATCTCCCTGATTTCATGGATGGTCTTTCCATAATAAGAATCATCAAAATCGGGAGGCATTTCAAATACATTGTCCAACTGGGCCACAAAAGCTTCGTCCCCTCCCATCAGCTCAATCAGTCCCTGCACATCGTGAAACACCGACCAGGTATAGTGCAGGCTGTTCCCTTCTGTAAAAGCATCGCCCCATTTTAAAGGATTAAAAGGAGCCTGAAAAGATCCATCTTCATTCTTTCCCCGCATCAGCTTTGTGGAGGGATCAAACAGGTTCTTATAATTCATGGACTGTTTGTAATACTTCTCAGCAATCTCTTTCTCCCCCAACTTTTCCGCCATCTTTGCAATGGTAAAATCTGCAAAGGCATATTCTAAAGTACGGGCGGCATTTTCATTTATACCTACATTATATGGAACATAGCCCAGTGTATTGTAATAGTGCAGGCCTTCCCGTCCTACCGATACTTCCGGCCTCCCCTCCTCCTGGGTGGCATTTTTTAATGCGGCTTCGAACAGGACCTTTAAGGTGGCTTCATCCCTGATGGATCCCTTCAGGTAAGCATCAGCGATATTAATGGCCGAATTGGATCCGATCATACAATCCCTGTGCCCGGGACTGGCCCACTCGGGAAGCCAGCCCGATTCTTTATAGGTATTGGCCAGGCCCTCCATGATGTGGCCATTCAGCTCCCTGTACATCAGATTAAAAAAGGGAAATACCGCCCTGAAGGTATCCCAGAAGCCATTATCTGTAAACATATATCCCGGAAGTACTTCGCCGTTATAAGGACTGTAATGCACAACTGCATTGTTTTCATCTAATTCATAAAATTTCCTGGGAAAGAGAAGGACCCGGTACAGACAGGAGTAGAAAGTCCGGATGTGATCGGTATTGTCATCGTCAATCCGTATTCTTCCCAATTCATTTTCCCAGGCAATTTGAGCCTTTTCCCTGGTCTCCTCGAATGTGTCCTGACCAATCTCCCTGGCCAGGTTAAGTTCGGCCTGCTCTGGACTGATGAAAGAGGAAGCTACCCTCACGTGAACCTTTTCTCCTTTTTTAGTTTTGAATCCAATAATGGCTCCCACGTGCTCCTCCTCGCGATCCACAGTGTTGGGGTATAATTTCCACTTGTCGCCCCAGGTATGTGTGAACTCAAAATCTTTGTCAAAAATGGCTACGAAATAGTTATGAAAGTTTTCCGGAACACCTGCTTTGTGATTTCTGCAATACCCAATGATCTTTCTCTCCCCGGGAAAAATCTTAACCATGGATCCCATGTTAAATCCATCCAGCATGATATAGCTTGAGTCCGATGCAGGAAAAGTAAATCTGAAATGGGCAGCTCTTTCAGTAGGACTCACCTCAGCGCTTACATCATAATCGGCCAGGTATACTTTATAATAATGGGGTTTGACCGTCTCTGCCTTATGAGAGAACCAGGAGGCACGTTCATCCTCATTATACTTTAATTCTCCCGTAACAGCCATCAGTGAAAAAGCAGCATAATCATTGATCCAGGGACTGGGCTGATGGGTCTGCTTGATGCCCCTGATTTTATTCTCATTGTACTTGTAGGTCCATCCATCCCCCATGGGTGAAGTCATGGGTGTCCAGAAATTCATGCCCCAGGGTGTTGCGATTGCCGGATAGGTGTTGCCATTTGATAAGGTGTATTTAGAATCGGTTCCCATCAAAGGATTCACATAATCAAGCAGAGATTTCTCATCTGCAGCCTTTTCTTCTGTGCGTTTATTTATTCTGCTACATGACAAAGAGGCCAGGGCAATAATTATACATAAGGCAGTGTAACATTTCATTTGTATTCTTCTTTGGTGTGATATTCCCCGAACAAGTACATCCGGACTTCCTGGCATACCGCTAATTTCACCTGGAATGCTTCAATGGTCTTAATATAGAGTCCAGGAGATAACGAAATCATAATAAAATAATAATGTCAATTAATGATTATTCTGACAAAACTGACCGCTTGCATCCGCCTTTAAAAATTCATTCTGTTTTTGTAGCAAACTTTCAGGTGATGTGCATAGACAGGATCATCACTGTTCTTCCCAATCATTGAAAAACCCAGTACTAACAGCACTTACACAGGAAGCTACCGGATATTCCCAAGGCCTGAATTGCATGATTGTATAAGCGGAATAATACTGCTGTGGATAGATGAAATTAGCTCCATTATGATTTTGTTATGATTTTATTACAGGATTATTATCCGATGGAATTTAAACTCGCCTAAAACACCCATAAAAGAATTCTTAAACCAGTTTAACATGAAATCTAAAACGGCCTTAGCAGTACTGATGTGTGTATTCCATTCTCTGAATATGCTTGCCGCAGATCCGGGATCAATTTCAGGTAGAGTGCTTGATAAGGAATCCGGAGAAGGATTACCGGGAGCTAACGTTTATATAGAAGGCACAGCCTTTGGAACAGCAACAGGTCTGGACGGGAGTTTTACACTTGCAAAAATCCCGGCCGGGGAATATGAACTTTCCATACGCTACATTGGATATTCAATCCAATCAGTGACTATTGTTATTGAGGATGGAATAACGCTGAACCAGGATATCGAGCTGGTGGAAGACCATTTAGATATCGGGGAGGTGGTAGTCACGGCACAGCTCCGGGGACAAAGGGGAGCAATCAACAGGCAGCTGACTGCCAATTCGGTGATGAATGCGGTTTCCAAGGATCGCCTCCAGGAATTGCCTGATGCCAATATCGCAGAATCACTGGGACGCATTCCGGGTGTTTCTGTAAGCCGTAGTGCAGGTGAGGCAAATAGAATTATTATCAGGGGACTGGAGCCCAAACTGAATGCCGTCACGGTAAACGGAGTAAGAATGCCTTCGACTTCTTCAGGAGGCACGGGTACCACTACCGGTGCCAGGGCTGGAGGCGATGATAATGTCGGGGACAGGTCTGTTGACCTTAGTATGATCTCAAGTGATCTGCTCGAGGCGGTTGAAGTCTATAAAGCCACAACCCCGGATATGGATGCGGAAGCCATAGGAGGAATGGTAAACCTGAGGGTGAAAAAGGCTGGAGAGAAGCCCAGCGCCATGCTCAGGCTTGAGGGAGGGTACAACCAGCTGGCCAATGACTTTTCTAATTACAAAGGGGTTGGTCAGTATAGCAGGCGCTTCTTCGATAACAAATTCGGAGTGATTGCCGGTGGAAATATAG
>JARRLI010000190.1:0-3693 GCA_037387145.1 Robiginitalea sp.
TACCCAATTCAATATGGTGCTTATCCAGGAATTTCAGGAAGGAAGAGGAGGAATCCTTTACCCCCACACAAATCCCATGACCGGACACCGGCATGGTGCTTAGGAGTTTCTTTTCCCGTGTCTTGAACCTCCCCTGTTTGTCCGGGATAGGGTCCCCGTGCGGGTCAAAATCCGGATTGTCCAGCAGGTCATCCAGCCGGTCTATCAGCTTTTCGCTTTCAATATGTTCCAGCTGTTCGGCCACCTCGTGTACCTCATCCCAAGTAAAATCCAGTTTCTCCACCAGGAAAACCTCCCATAAACGATGTTTCCTGATAACTGTCAATGCCTGATGGGTCCCCTTTTCGGTCAGGTGGACTCCCTGATACTTTTTGTAGTGGACCAAACCCTTTTCAGACAGGCGTTTGATCATGTCCGTTACCGAAGAAGGCTTAGTCTCCATCTGCCCGGCCAGTGCGTTGGTAGAAATTGACATTTTGCCCCCCTGGCTAAGGTGGTAGATTCCTTTTATATAGTTTTCTTCAGATTGTGTCATCTCAATGAATACGATATCAAAAATACATTTTTATTTATAAAAACATATTTTTAGATTTGTCTAAATTTTGAATTGTGCCCTATAAGCCAATACCTGTAGCTTCAAGAGTCCTTCTCATGGTTTTCTGGCTTGTTACCTTCCACGGTTCGGGCCAAAATCCGAACAGTACTATTTCTGGAACGGTGTATGCAGGGGATGACCCGGTTCCTTTTGCCTCCGTATTCTTAAAGGATGTACCCAAAGGTGCTACTACAGATGAAAACGGGATGTATGCTTTATCCGTTTCCCATGGGGAACACGTAGTGGTGGTGCGTTCTCAGGGATATCGAACTGCGTACAAAACCGTACAGGTCGCTGCGGGTGAAACCCTGACCCTCAACTTCATCCTGGTGGAAGATGCCCTGGGCCTGGATGAAGTGGTCATAAGTGCCACACGAAACCGGGTGGAACGGAAAAGCGCCCCGGTGATAGTTTCCACCATCAAGCCAAGATTGCTCACGGCTACCCAATCCATAAGCCTGGCAGACGGGCTCAATTTCGCTCCAGGGGTGCGTGTGGAAACCAACTGCCAGAATTGCGGTTTTACCCAGGTTAGGTTGAACGGGCTGGAGGGAGCTTATACACAAATACTGCTGAACAGCAGGCCTGTTTTTTCCTCCCTCCTTGGGGTTTACGGGCTTGAACAAATCCCGACCAATACCATAGAAAGGATAGAAGTAGTACGCAGCGGCGGGTCGGCACTGTATGGTTCCAACGCTATTGCCGGGACGGTGAACGTAATTACAAAAGACCCTGTTTTGAATACATGGGAGATAGGGACAAACCTCGCTCTGATTGACGGGGAACAACCGGACCGTGTACTTTCCTTCAATACCTCCGTAGTGGCGGATGACCTCAAAAGCGGAATAAGCCTTTTTGGGACCTACCGCAACCGGGATCCTTATGACGCCAACAAAGATGGATTCACTGAAATTGTCAAACTGCGCAACCTGACCGTGGGTGCCAAGGCCTTTTTGGTTCCCTCGGACCGAAGCCGGATTTCCCTGAACCTGAATGCGATTAACGAGTACCGCCGGGGAGGGGACCGGCTGGATCTGGCCCCGCAATTCACAGACATCACCGAGGAATTGGATCATGACACCTTTATTGGGGGAGCGGATTATGAGATCAGCAGCAAAGACGCCACGGGGCGTACACAGGTTTATACCTCCGCCTCCTTTACCAAGCGTAAAAGCTTTTACGGGGGCCTGGGAGGCGGAAGGACCCCTCAGGACAGTGCCCTTGCAAACAACGCCTTCGGAAGTACCCGGGACCTCGCCTGGGTGACCGGAGTGCAATACACCAAAAATCTCAGCACCAGGGACATCCTCACCCTGGGGATTGAATACAACCTTTCAGAAACGACGGACCAGATTCCCGGTTACACCCGGTTAATTGATCAATCCGTAAATTCCCTGGGGGGATATGGCCAATACGAATGGAAACCTTCGGAAGCGTTTACAGCCCTGCTGGGCGCCCGTTTGGACTATGTAAATGTGGACGGAGAATACGCAGTCGGGGGTATTGAAAGGACCTCCGATATCCGACAGTCCGTACTCTCACCGAGGCTGACACTCGCTTACAAAATATCGGAAGAATTGAGGTTGCGGGGAGGTTATGCCCGGGGGTTCAGGGCCCCTCAGGCCTTCAATGAGGATTTGCATATTGCCAATGTAGGAGGAGAACCACAATTCGTAATCCTCTCAGAGGATCTGAAAACGGAGTATTCCAATGCCTATACGGCTTCACTGAACTATTCCCATTCCAGGGATCTGTTACAGCTGGATCTCCTGCTGGAGGGATTTTACACGGCCCTTGAAGATCCCTTTACCCCGGTGAGCACAGGTGCAGTGCTGGAGAATGGCTCCATACTGGAAGAAGTGCGCAATGGTTCCGGGGCAAGGGTTTATGGCACAAATTTCGAAGTGGGGGTATCCCCCAACCTGCAGTGGCAGTTCCAGCTGGGGGGAACATGGCAAAAGTCTCAATACGACGAGGCACAACTTTTGTTCGAATCCGATGGCAGCCCAGGGGAATCGGACGTGCTGATCGACAGGTTCGTCAGGGTGCCAAATCTGTATGGCTATATGAATGCCTCGTGGATCCCGGGTGAAACCTTTAACATGGACCTGACCGGGACCTATACCGGTGAGATGACAGTACCCCGCGTAATCAGCGAAACCGGATTCTTGCAGCTCAATAAGGTAAATCCATTCTTTGATCTGAATATAAAACTGGAATCACACGTCGACTTCAGCCAGGAATTCATGGCAACCTTCACGATTGGCGTGAAAAACATTTTCAACAGCTACCAGGATGATTTTGACGTGGGTCCTACCAGGGATTCCAATTATATATACGGTCCTGCGGCCCCGAGGACCTATTTCTTCGGGATTAAGTTTGGTAAATTGCACTGACAGACTCCTATAAGCACATGAGAAAATCTCATTTCTGTATTCTTCTTTTGGGATTGCTCCATTTCCTCACCCCGGTCCGTGCACAGGACAAGGCTATCCGCTGGTTGAGCTTCGAGCAATTGGAAGACTCCCTTGCTGTAGCACCCAAAAAAGTTTTCGTCGATTTCTATGCAGACTGGTGTGAATACTGCAAAAAAATGGACCGGGTTGCTTTCAGGGATCCCCAGGTTATTTCCAATCTAAATGAGCACTACTACCCGGTGAGAATGAATGCGGAAACTTCGGATACCATTATATTTGACGGGCAGGCTTATATCAATCGGGATTTTGGGAAAAAACGCAACCCTGTTCATGAAATCCCACTCCTGCTCGCTTCCAGGGAGGGAGTGCCTTTCTCCCTTCCGGCCATCGTGATCCTGGACGAATCCTTCCGTATCCTGAAGCGCTATTTCCAGTACATCCCCCCAGGGAAAATGCGGGAGATTCTTCAAGAGTAGCCTGCGTGCATGGATTGATTATTGGGTGGGTTTATTCGGCTGATGAGGTATAGGCCTGAAGCTGTCAGGACTTGTATACGCGGATCATCTACTCCGGCCGAATTCGTACATTTAGACCTTTGGCTGAAACACATGAAGGAATTCGACTATATCATTGTGGGCGGTGGAGCCTCAGGACTGCAACTGGCTGATGCCCTTGGTTCCG
>JARRLI010000191.1:0-3686 GCA_037387145.1 Robiginitalea sp.
GTCCGGGAAGACCCGAAACGCCCGGGGCTCCTGTACGCAGGAACAGAAACCGGCCTGCAGATATCCCTGGACGGGGGACAAAGCTGGCAACCTTTCCAGCTAAACCTGCCCGTAGTACCCATAAATGACCTTACGATCCGTCAAAACGACCTGGTAGCGGCCACAGCAGGTCGTTCCTTCTGGATCCTGGACGACCTGTCCCCCCTGCAGCAGCAGCGACAGGAAGGAGAATCAACTTTTCTGGCAAACCCTCGGGACACTTACCTTTATGTAGGAGGGTCTTCACAGGGCCCCGGGATAGGTCAGAACCCGAAATCAGGGGTCATTCTTGATTATTACCTCGAAAAGCCAACAGATTCCTCGGAAATATCCCTGGCCATCCTGGACGGTGGAACTGCAATCCGCACCTATACGAACAAATCACCGGGGGATTTTAAAACATGGCCCGGAGGTCCGCCCAAACCCGAAATATTGCCGTCGAAGCACGGTTTTAACCGCTTTGTCTGGGATTTCCGGCGGGATGCATTGCCTGCCGTCGAGAAAGTTTTTGTATTCGGGGACTACCGGGGGTCCCAGGTTGCTCCAGGGACCTACACCGCAAGGCTCACCGTGGATGGACAGCAAACCGAGAGGACCTTTCGGGTATTGCCACACCCAGGGATTGACGCGCCTCCGGATGCGTACCGCAACCAGCAGGAGGCACTTGCAAAGATAGATGCCGCCATACGGGATATGCATAATGCCGTGGGCCAGCTTCGCAAGGTCTCCTCCCAAATAAAATCCTATGAGTCCCTGCTGGAGGGCAATGATACAGCAAAACCCCTGTTGAAAAAAGGAGAAGCGCTTAAGGATCGGATTACCCAGTGGGAAGAATCCCTTATCCAGCCCCGCCAGAAAACCTTTCAGGATGTCATCAATTTCAACAACCGGCTGAATGCTGAGCTCATGTACCTCAGATCCTTTATCGACGTAGCAGAACCTACCCTAACCCAGGGAGCCCGGGATCGCCTTGCGGACCTGATAAGGGAGTGGGGTACGCTGTCTAAGGAACGCGATGCCATCGTAGGAGAGGGAATGGCTGAATTCAATGCCCTTTACAGGGAACTAGATTTACCAGCCCTCATTTTGAAGGAAGAATAAGAGGATATCCTCTGAAATGCAAAAAGCCCGGGATCCTGAGTTCCCGGGCTTTTTTCTTTATGCTGATTTGATAGCAATCGTCTACTTCCAGTTATCCCCACTTAGCTTTAGCGCAGCAATCACTATATCCTTGCGGCTGATCTGCCCAACCAATAATCCTTTTTCCATCACAGGAAGCCTGCGCCGGTTGTTCTTGTGGAAGACCCCTGCCGCATCAAAGATCGTCATGTCGTGAGGGATGGTTTCCACTTCCTTGGTCATATAGCGCTCCACGTTCTTATCTAGTATAGGCTGGTTGAAATACCTGCTTTCCGAAATTTGCTTCATGCAATCCGCTTCCGAAATGATACCCACCAGAAACCCGTTATCATCCAATACCGGCCCCCCCGATATACGGTGTTTGGCAAAAGCTTCCATTACCTCCAGGATGGACTGTTCCGGGTGGAAGGTAACCAGTTTCTGCGACATGTAGTCGGTGACCAAAATGGGGGCATCATATTCCTTTTTGGATGACTCCTTGGCCCTACGTCCCATAAAGCTTTTTATACCCATATCGTTGTTGTTTAAATCGTTAGGATCCAACTAAAGATATCAAAATCCCGCTTACTTCCTAATATTAAATCGACGAAATGTCGATCCCTTCGAGAATTTCATACATTTAAACTCTAAAGAAAACAAATGAAACCAACCACAGCCGTTATCACTTTCCTCCTGCTTCTGGGCGCCGCCTACTGGGCATATCTGACCGGCACCCCCACTTACAGCAAGGATACCGGAAGGCCTGAATCCGAATTCTCCACGGACCGGGCCATGGAGCATGTTCAAAGGATCTCGGAAGCACCTCATGCAGTGGGTTTCCCGGCACACAAAAGCGTTCGGGATTACATTGTCCGGACACTGGAAGGTATGGGGCTGAACCCGCAACTGCAGAGCGGTTACACCGCCGGAGACTGGGGAAACCTGAGCAAGGCGGAGAACATTATGGCCAGGATACCGGGAACTGAAAATACCGGGGCCCTCCTGCTGTTGTCCCATTATGACAGCAATCCGCATTCCTCTTATGGGGCAAGCGATGCGGGTAGCGGGGTGGCCGCGATCCTCGAGGGATTGAGGGCATTTCTCTCAGGCAGCCAGACCCCTAAGAACGATATCATCATCCTCATTACGGATGCGGAAGAACTCGGACTCAACGGGGCAGACCTTTTCGTGAACTCCCATCCCTGGATCCGGGACGTTAACCTGGTCCTGAATTTCGAGGCCCGCGGCAGCGGGGGCCCATCCTATATGTTTGTTGAAACTAACCGGGGAAACGCACAAATGATCGATGCATTCACCCAGGCTGACGCGACCTACCCTGTAGGAAACTCACTTGTCTACAGTATTTACAAGATGCTGCCTAATGACACGGACCTTACCGTTTTTAGGGAAGATGCGGATATCGAAGGTTTTAACTTTGCTTTTACTGATGACCATTTTGATTACCATACCGCCCTGGACACCGCTCCCCGCCTGGACCGGCAGAGCCTTGCGCATCAGGGGGCTTATCTGATGCCCCTTTTGGCCTATTTCAGCCAGGCCGACCTGAGCAACCTAAAAAGCCTGAATGACGAGGTTTATTTTAACGTGCCCATCTTTAAGATGGTCTCCTACCCCTTTGATTGGATCTGGCCCATGTTAGTGCTGGCTGGAGTATTTTTCCTGTTCACGCTTATTTACGGGATCCGAAAAGGCAGGCTGACCATCAAGGGAATGGCCATGGGATTTCTCCCACTCCTGTTCTCGCTCCTGATTGGTGGCGCTGCCGGTTATTTTGCCTGGCCCTTGCTCAAGCAGCTCTACCCGGCCTATAAAGACATGCTTCACGGATTTACCTATAATGGATACCTCTATATTGCCGCCTGGAGCGGCCTGTGCTTTGGGGGTTGCTTTTGGGTATATTCCCGGTTTCGCAGGACCCCGCTACCGGAATTGATGGCTGCCCCCCTGCTTTTCTGGCTCCTCATCTGTGGGCTGTTGTGCTATTATTTGCCCGGAGGCGGTTTTTTCCTTATCCCCGTGCTGGGGGCCCTTCTTTCCTGGATGATCCTGATAGGACAGGAGAAACCCAACCCATATCTCCTTGTACTGCTCTGCGTTCCGGGTTTGTGGATCCTGACCCCGTTTATAAAAATGCTCCCCGTTGGGCTCGGGCTGACGATGCTCCTGGCGAGCAGCCTGTTCTGCGTTCTTGTCTTCCTTCTGGTGCTTCCCGTTGTCGGATCCTATAAGAATAAGGGACGGTTCGCCATGGCCGGACTGCTGGTCTTTTTGGCCTTCTTCCTGGGGGCCCACCTGAAGAGTGACTTCACAAAATCCACCCCCAAGCCAACCAGCCTCCTCTATGTGAAAAACCTCGATAAAAAAGAAGCATACTGGGCGACCTATGAAAAAGTGCCTTCCGGATGGACGGAAGCCTACCTGGGGAGTGACCTGCAACCACCCTCCCCGTCCCTGAAGACCCTGAGCAGCAAGTACAGCACGGGCTTCTCTTACACCAGCCCCGCTCC
>JARRLI010000192.1:0-4657 GCA_037387145.1 Robiginitalea sp.
GATTATTTAAAGGCCAGGTAGTACAGCGTATTGAAAAAACGGAACATGGAATCCGGGTAATCACCCAACAGCAGGAATTTCAAGCCAATCTTGTAATATCCACCCTCCCCCCCTATTTGCTGAAGGACCAGATCGAAATAACTCCCTCCCTTTCTCCAAATTTAGAACGCCTTCTGGAGCAAACCCATACCTGGATGGGGGAGTCTATAAAGATCGGGATGGCCTATAAGGAGCCGTTCTGGAGGAATCCAAACACCAGTGGCACTGTGTTCAGCAATGTCGGGCCAATTTCAGAACTCTACGATCATTCTAATTATGCGGATACCCGATTTGCCTTGAAGGGTTTTTTTAACCCAAGCTACTTTTCCCTAACACGAGGACAACGCCTGGAGATGCTCCTGAATCAGCTCCGGAAATATTTTGGCACCTTGGCGGATTCCTATGCCTCTTATCATGAAACCATATGGGCCGATGAGAAATATACCTTCGCACCGTACACTACCCATATGCTGCCCCATCAGAACAATGGCCATGAGCTGTATCAAAAACCTTGTTTTAATGGCAGGTTCTTCATAGCTGGTTCAGAGACCTCCAGCGACTACCCGGGTTATATGGAAGGAGCGGTTCGCAGTGCGGAATTTATGCAAGCACTACTGCTGCAAAGAATTTGATATAACCAGGGCGGAATCCCGGTTAATTCAGGACCAGTAAGCAGAAAAGGCAGCAAAAGCCAGGAAATCCTATAACTGCCGAGGTCATATTCCCAATTTCAACTTTCTAAGAAACCAGCAAAAATGACTACTTTGAACAATCAAACGAAACCTGGATTCGAAATTTTCAAAATCATGCATAGACAGGAATCTCCAACCTGTATTTTTTGGCCTTCCCGGCGTTAGGTAATGCGTAGAACAATTTATGAGAGAAACAACCTCTTTTTATTGCAACAACATTCATGATGAAACGATATAACCTATCCAGTAAAAATTGTTTTCTATGGGGCCTACTATTGACCTGGAGCATAACGTGCATGGCCCAGACAGATACATTATCAACCCGTGCGCAGTTGGGAGGTGACGGATACAGAGAAGGCCAGTATCCGGGCCTGGGACGGGCTGCCTCTGAAATCTTTTATTCGGAAAATCGGATAGCGTTTTCCGGATATGCAGAATTCGCCAATGTATTTAATGGTGGGGAACTTAGGGATGTAAGCTCCGGTGACCTTGAGTTGTATTTTAACCAGCTTTACCGAATTACCCCCTTCTTAGGCATACGCCTGACTGATAATATATTTGTAACCACCGAACTCGGGTTGGAATATTTGGAAGGAAACTCAGAAAGCGAAATCCACTTTTTCCCTGAATTATATATGGATGTTATCTACAAGCGATGGATGAGTTTTCGTTTTGGATTGCAGCCGCTCAACATTGGTTATATAAATAACAACGAAGAACCCTTGCTTTTTCAAAGTGTAAACCGTCCCGAAACAGAACGATTGATCCTGCCCACGGAATGGATAGAAGCCGGGGTCACGATCTATGGAGATTTGTTTGACACCTTCAATTATGCCCTGGGGTTGACCAATGGAGTCCTGGGAAGGGATTTCACCGAAGCCAGCTGGATCAGGGGCGGAGCAGAGGGACAACTTGAATCCTTCAACCAGATCGCCATTAACGCACAGGTAAACTATTTACCCCGTGAAAACCTCACCTTGAGTATGAGCGGCTACTACAATGGGTCAGGCCGAAGTGAAAAAGTAACGGTGGATGGGGAGGAAAGAAAGGTGTCTGCCCCGGTTTTTGTGCTTTCGGGTTACACCCGGTGGGATTATATGGGTTTCAGTCTGATCGGCATGGGGGCTTACGGAACCCTTGGGGATACCGATAAACTATTCCTGCTTACAGAAGCAGAACAGGGCGTTGGCCAGGTCCTTGGAAAGGAGGTCTATGGATTCTATATCGAACCCAGCATGGATCTGCTGCGCCTGGTAGCTCCTGCCACGAAGAAGGTAGTGAAGTCAGGGAATATTTTTACAATATCAAACCCCGAACTGCCACTTTTTGTCCGTTATGAACGATTGGATACCCACAGCAGTGTAATATCAGAATTCCAGGATACATCCTTTGTCAGAAACAACCTGAACATATGGATGGTAGGCCTCAATTACAAGCCCAACCACAATTTCGTACTTAAGTTTGATGTGCGGTTTCGGGATAATCTGGATCCACAACCGGGCGTGCCGGAATCCGAAACCCTTTATGAATTAGGGGTAGGGATCGAGTTTTGAGGAAGCTTCCTGTAATTATGATCCCCTGGTGGACTAATCACGACCTTCACAGTATGGGGATTAACGGATATATCAAGAGAAGCAGGCAATTCAGTTCCATTTCTGTTATCTTCCGGACGGTTACAGACCCGTCAACCAGGAAAATTATCGGCCCACCAAATTGATGAGGCTAATCTTTGAACTTATGGTAAAAGAATACATAAAACCGTCCACACCATGAAAATAAAATACTTCACTTTCTTCTTATTCCTTAGCGTTCTAATCACATTACCAGCCCAGGCGCAGCAAAAAAATCACTATGATTCTCTTCTGCAGCTTTTCAAAGATTGGCGTCAGTTTGAAGAACCACCACTCAGGGAGGGTGCCCCTGATTATACGCTGACCACCCGTGAAGGAAGGTGGGCGGAATTCAAACAACTTCAGAACCGGCTGCAGGCTATCGATACTGCAGGGTGGTCAGTTCCGTATAAAGTGGACTGGACCATCGTTTGGGCAGAGATGAACGGCTATGACTTCAATCACCGGGTCCTTAAATCCTGGGAGCGGGATCCTGCCTTCTACAAATCCCTTTGGATGGCGCGAAGCGATGTACCTGCACATGAAGGGCCTACCCATCACAGAACTACAGAGCTCTGGACCTATGAATTTCCATTGAGCCTTTCTGAACGCAAACGGCTCCTGGGGGACCTGGCGGTTATCCCGGCCCTGAACCTGCAGGCCAGGGAAAACCTGACCGGAAATGCGCGGGAACTCTGGATAGCAGGGATCCGGGATATCAAAAACCAGGTAGCCAATCTGAAATGGATCCTGGACCTGCCGGGGGTTGGAGAGGATGCTGAAATCGTTGCAGCGGTGCAAAAGGCTGTTGCGGCCACCGAAGACCTGGCTGGCTGGCTGGAAGCCCAGTCACCTTCCAAAAGCGGTCCCTCGGGGATCGGGAAGGAAAACTATACCTGGTATTTGCAAAACGTGCACTTAGTCCCACTTACCTGGGAAGACGAGGTCCTGTTGCTTAAACGGGAACTGGCCCGGGCGTGGGCATCCCTGAAACTGGAAGAACACCGAAACCGCAATCTTCCACCGCTGGAAGCCGCGGATTCACCAGAGGCATACGACGCCCTGGCTGAGACTTCGGCAAGAAGCCTGCTAACCTTTCTGGATAAACAGGATATCGTTTCCGTAAAGGAATATTTCGAACCAGCGCTGCGGGCACACCTGGGAGCCTTTGTACCAGAGGATACCCGGAATTTCTTCTGGATCACAGCCCATTATGACCCGAGGCCCCTCTATTCCCACTGACTTACTCTATTTGCTGATATCAGCCTGTCAACAGCATTTCTGATTGCTTTTGCCCTTAGTTTTTCAAGTACAGTCTTTGCCGTTAAAACCGGGGGCATTCATTCGGAGTACACCCCAAGGGGCTGGATGAAGACCGAAAAAGAACTCCAGCAATTCGCACAGCACATCTATATGAGGCAACCAGGATACGGCACAAGCTATATAACGGGAAAGTTCCTCCTGGAGCAGGCCCTCATGGAATATGCCCGACTGATGGAGCAGCAGGGAGTCCGGTTCGAACTCAAAAACTTTCTGGTCAGCCTGAATTCCATGGGCAACATTCCGATTTCCCTGGGGCAGTGGGAACTAACTGGTAAAAATCTTCTGGAGCTACAAAATCAAAGATAGAATTACTACCTTTTGATGGCACTAACTTTAAAAATCCAAGCACCTATGAAAGCTCTAATGTGGTTCTTTTTTCTGTCAATTGTAGTAGTGACAACAGCCCAGGAAACATCCGAAAAGTACAATGATGCCTTCCGGCTGGCAGAAGTCTGGCTGGATGCCCAAAAGGACTATGAGAAGCTCCCCGGGATATCTGCCATTGTAGTTGAAGACCAGGAGGTCCTATGGAAAGGAGCCTTTGGAATGGCCAATCGGGAAGAATCCCTCAAAACCACAACTACTACACTGTGCAGTATTTGTTCGATCTCCAAGCTTTTTACTGCGGTTGCCATCATGAAACTCTATGATGAAGGTAAGTTACGCCTGGATGATCGGGTAGGTGAGCTCCTACCCCATTATGATTTGGAACAACAATACAAGGCAAGTGGCCCGATCACCGTTCGCTCCCTTCTGACGCATTCCTCGGGCCTGCCAAGGGAGTCTGCCCACTCCTATTGGACAGGTCCCGACTTTCCCTGTCCCACCCGGGAAGAAATCGATGCGAAACTGGGATCACAACAAACACTCTACCCTGCTTCTACCTATTTCCAATACAGCAACCTCGGCCTAACCCTGTTGGGAGAAATCGTGGCACAGGTTAGTGGAATACCTTATGAAACCTATGTACAACAGGAGATCTTAAAACCGATT
>JARRLI010000193.1:0-3661 GCA_037387145.1 Robiginitalea sp.
GGTGCGCTTAAGCGGATGGCGTTGTGCCATCATCTCTTTTTTCTTTTCGTTATTCAGAAGACGGGTGGCCAAAGGAGTATCAACCAGGGAAGGTGCTATGACATTGACACGCATCCGGGGGGCGTATTCTGCAGCCAGGGACCTGGCAAATCCCTCAATGGCTCCCTTGGAAGCCGCTACACTGGTGTGGAAAGGCATTCCGCTTCCCACGGCAACCGTACTGAAGAATACCAGGCTTGCCCCATCCGAAAAACGGGGTATCAGTTTATGAAGGATCCGAACCAATCCTGTAAAGTTCACCTCCAGGTCTTTTTGAAAGGCCTCAGCAGATAACATTTTAAAGGGTTTTAAATTAATAGTGCCCGGGCAGTAAACAAACCCATCCAAATGTTCTGGCAGCTCATTCAGGTCTGGAAGTTCCTGGGTTATGTCCAGGGGTATATGGAGTACTCCCATTTCTGTCAAAGGACCGGGATTGCGGGAAGCCGCTAAGACATCGTAATCTGGTTGAAGCATTTTGACGAGTTCCAGGCCTATACCAGAAGAACCACCAATAATCAATATTTTCTTTTTCATCGGTATCAAATGGTTTTAATGCTTAATTCCGTATCGTATCCGGGAAGTGATCCAAAGATATGCCGTAGTGCCTGTTCCCGGTACTGGAAAATAGAGGTGAGTTGCCGTTTTACAAATAGGCGATGTGCCAAAATTCCAAGGGGTCCTAAGGGTAATTTGTAATCGACTACATCGAGCATCATTACCCCATTTTCAACATCCTGGATAAAATGCTTGTGATGCCAAAGGCTGTAGGGGCCAAATCGTTGCTCATCCACAAAGTACTTTCCCGTTGCCAGATGGGTGATTTCAGAGACCCAACGCGACCGTATCCCTTTAAACGGTATTACATTATACTGGATGATTTGCCCTGCATACATGGGCTGTTCTGCTCCTGACAGGATTTCAAACCCCAGATGCTCCGGGGTTATTTTTTTCAGGTTCCGGGGGTTGGAAAGAAAGGTCCAGGCCTCATCCCGGCCGGTGGGTAGGTATAACTTGGCTGTTAAACGATATAGTTTCATGGTCCTTCCACAAAGATACAATCATTGCGTTTAATAAATCTTTATATAAGTTAAACAATATATAAAAGATTTCTCCTCAGATTTGTACCTTCCGACCATGTTTGCGCGCTTTTTGCCGGTTTTCCTTATCCTGGGGAGCTTTAACCCGGTGACTTCCTACGGACAACAACCAGCTACCTGGTTAGGGCCCCTGCCTGATGAGATACAGGAGAGTTCGGGCTTACTTTTAGCTGAGGGCCGGTTCATTACCCACAATGATTCTGGTGACCAGCCGGTTCTTTACGTGCTTGATACGGCAAATCTCGAAATAGTGCGCCGTGTGGCCGTAAAAGGGGTACGTAATACGGATTGGGAAGCATTGGCCGAAGATGATGAGTATTTCTATATCGGAGATTTCGGAAACAATGAGGGAAATCGAAGGGATCTTCGGATTTTGAAAATATCCAAAACGGATTTCTCAAAGTCGGATACAGTGATTCCCGAATTGATTTCTTTTGCGTATGCTGATCAGCGGGAATTCGAGAGGATGCCAAAAAGTGACTGGGATGCAGAAGCCATGTTGGCAGGGCGTGATTCGCTATGGATCTTTACCAAACAGTGGAAAAGTTTTGGAACTGTTGTGTACGCTCTGCCGAAAGTTCCAGGAACATATATTGCCGATCCTGTGGTTTCCTTTAATACAAGGGGCCTTATAACCGATGCAGGTCCTGTACCTGGGGAGGAGGCTTTTCTCCTACTGGGTTATACGCCTCAACTGCAACCCTTTGTTCTAAAGGTCCCTGCAGCAAACCCTGCTGAGGGGTTCCTGCGGGAAACCCTGAAAAGTCTTCTCTCCATTGGCTTTGCTCAATCTGAGGGAATGGCTTTGTCTTCAGAGGGAAGCCTGTTCGTATCTTCTGAATCATTCAGCAACAGGCTGGTTACCCTTCCAGCCGGAATATATAAGTTGAACCTGGAAACAGAACTGGAACAGGCAGGGAGGAAGAACCAGGAAGAAAGACCCTGATGTGCAGGGTGCCGGTTGTTCCGGCTGCTTGAGAAAACCCCTTTAAATCAGCAGATTTAATTCTAGCACCGATTAAGATTCCCCGGGGCATTTAACATTTTTTAACACTTCGGGCACCCCTTTCTCAGTAGCTTTGGGGAAACACTATAAATCCTTCTCCTATGAAAAAAATCACGCTTATGATCCTGGCAATTAGTACGGCTTTTAGCGGGATCGCTCAAATGCAAACCCCGGCTCCAAGCCCTTCTGCGACTATGAAGCAGATGGTTGGGCTTACCGAAGTTGAGGTAAATTATTCACGTCCTTCCATGCGTGGCAGGACAATATTCGGGGACCTGGTTCCCTATGGAAACCTTTGGCGTACCGGGGCCAATGCCAACACCACAGTCAATTTCAGTGATAATGTGACCATTGGGGATCAGGAGCTGAAAGCAGGGTCTTATGCCGTTTTTACCAAACCAGCGGCAGATCAGTGGGAGGTTATTTTCTATTCAGACACCAGCAATTGGGGTACCCCCGCGAAATGGGATGAAAGCAAGGTCGCCGCAAGGGCCATGGTTCCCGTCGTTAAGGTGCCGGGTGCTGTGGAAACTTTTACCATTACATTGGATAACGTGAGCAACAACAGTGCTTCTCTTGGCATGTGGTGGGAAAACACCTATGCCGCGGTATCATTCGGAGTTCCGACCAGGGACAAGGCCATGAAGAGTATTGAAGCTGCTATGGCCGGTCCATCCGGGAACGATTATTTTTCGGCAGCATCTTATTATTTCCAGGAGGGCGTTGAGATGGAAAAAGCCAAGGAATGGATTGACAAGGCTGTAGATATGAATCCGGATGCTTTCTGGATGTCTCGTCAGCAATCCTTGATATATGCCCGTATGGGAGATACCAAGGGAGCTATTGCAGCAGCCCAGAAATCCCTTGCGGCTGCCCAGAAGGCAGGAAATGCTGATTATGTAAAGATGAATCAGGAATCCTTAAAGGAATGGGGCGCGATGTAATATCAAGCGCTTTCCCTGTAAAAGACCCAGACTTTTCAGTCTGGGTTTTTTTATATGCGGACCGGAGGATTTTTCAGGAACCGGTCAAACCCTTCAATAAAGAAAGCAAGGACCATTACCAGCGTACATCCAAAGGCATTGAGCCAGAGATACGACATCCAATCAAAATACCAGCCGACCACCACGATGACCTGAGTGATTAAGGCCGCCACAAAGCCGGAATTCCCCCGTACATATTTGAAGAAGAACGCCAGCAGGAAAATCCCCAGGACGTTTCCATAGAAAATGGAACCTATGATATTGACCAGTTGTATGAGATTGTCAAAAAGGCTGGCCACGCAGGCAAGCAGTATGGCGATGATCCCCCATATCAGTGTAAACAGACGGGAAGCCTGCACATAGTGCTTAGGCTCCTGAATTTTCTTCTGGTTTCGCTTATAAAGATCCAGGGCCGTGATGGTACCCAGTGCATTCAATTCGGATGCTGTGGAGGACATGGCCGCAGACAAGATTACGGCAAGCAGAAGACCTATGAGTCCTCTTGGGAGATAATTCAGTATAAAATGAATGAA
>JARRLI010000194.1:0-3647 GCA_037387145.1 Robiginitalea sp.
TTCCAATCAATAAAGAATGTTGATTATTTCTTTTCAGGTACTACTTCAAATTCAAATTCTACCTGAACTTCTCTATGCAGGCGAATCGCTGCTTCATAAGGTCCGGTCCTTTTGATTGAACCACCTTTGATGCTGATATACTTGCGATCTATGGCATGACCCTCCTTCTCCAATGCTCCCGCCAGGTCGATGCTGGTGACAGATCCGAAAAGCTTGTTGGCTTCGCCCACCTTCGCAGGGATCTTTATATCCAGAGCCTTGAGAGCTTCCGCTTTCTGCTGGGCTTCATCAATAGCCTGTTTTTCCTTGTGCGCTTTCTGTCGCAGGTTCTCTGCCAGTACTTTCTTGGCTGAGGAGGTGGCTAAAACTGCCATACCCTGCGGGATGAGGAAATTACGCCCGTATCCGTTTCTTACTGTAACTACGTCGTCCTTGAATCCAAGGTTATCTACGTCCTGTTTTAAAATCAATTCCATGTTTCCCTCGCTTTATTTTAACAAATCTCCCACGTAAGGCATCAATGCCAGGTGCCGCGCTCTTTTGATGGCCTGGGCAACTTTCCGCTGATATTTCAGGGAAGTACCTGTAAGCCTGCGGGGAAGGATCTTTCCCTGTTCGTTTACCAGTTTCATCAGAAAATCCGGATCCTTGTAATCGATATACTTGATACCTGACTTCTGAAAACGGCAGTATTTCTTCTGCTTGGTCGTTTCGATATTCAACGGGGTCAGATACCGGATCTCCCCATCTTTTTTTCCTTTTGCCTGTTGTTGTAAAGTGGCCATTGTTTACGCTTTTACGTTGAGTTTTTTTCTTCTTTTTTCTGCCCATTCGATGGCGTGCTTGTCAAGCTTAACGGTCAAAAATCGCATGACGCGTTCATCTCGCTTGAATTCCTGCTCGTAGGGAGTAATGATTTCTCCCGGAGTAGTGAATTCAAAAAGATGATAAAAACCACTTTTTTTGTTTTGAATAGGATAGGCCAGTTTCTTAAGGCCCCAGTTCTCCTTGGCCACCATACTGGCGCCATTCTTTTTCAGGAAATCTTCAAATTTCTTTACTGTTTCCTCTATCTGGGTATCAGATAGAACGGGATTTAAAATGAAAACAGTTTCGTAATGATTCATATAAGTTAAGGTTTAAAAAGGAGCGCAAAAGTAACAATTCTTTTATCCTTTTACAAGAAATGCGAAAAAAGTTCGTTATAGCTACAAGCAAATCATATGGTTGCCCAAATCGCAGCCCGAAAGCTTAACCTATTTAACCATTAAAATTTAGTATGGTCACGGTCATTTGTACAAAAATTAACACCATGTTTACAACTTTTGTTGCAGTTCATCGTTAATATCGTGTACTTTGCCGATGATTTAACCCCACAAATCAACCATGTATGAAACTCAGGAGTATTGTCGTTGATGATTCATCAATGCAACGAATGGCGGTTGCAAAATTGGTGAACAATCACCCTCATCTGGCTTTAGTTGCTGAATACAGCAACGCTATTGAAGCAAAAAATGGCATTAAAAACAACGAAATTGATCTAATCTTTCTCGATGTCGAAATGCCGATTATCAGTGGATTTGACCTGCTCGAGTCCCTGGAGAACCCTCCACAGGTCATCCTGATCACCGGAAAGCCGGATTATGCACTTAAGGCATTTGACTATGATGTAACGGATTACCTGCACAAACCTATTACCATGGCGCGCTTTGACGCCTCTGTTAAACGGGCAGTTGCTAAATATGAGCAAATGCACATGGTACATGAGGACGAAGAGCACATCTTTGTAAAAAGCAATCTTAAAAAGCGCAAGGTGATCCTTAATGACATCAAATGGGTAGAAGCCCTTGGAGACTACATCAAATTAGTAACCGATGAGGCCAATGTCGTAATACTGTCCACCATGAAAGCCTTTGAGAAGCAATTGCCTCCGGAAAAATTCCTCAGGATCCACAAATCTTATATCGTGAATCTGGAACGTATTGAAAAATACAACAGCAAGGCAGTTGAAGTAGCCGGACGCTCTATTCCCCTTAGTCGGAACAAGAAGTCCGAACTGGCCGAAGCGCTTAGCAACGTGTAATCAGATATAGTCTACATTATAGATAAGACGAATACTTCGAAACCGGGAAATAGCATTGAAAGATCGTTCAATTCTTTTGATGCTATTTTTCGTTTTATATAGCGATTGCCCCTGGGGAATCTTCAATAGAAGTTGTTTGAGATACTGATTCCGGATCCGGGCAACCGGAGGGTATTCAGGACCCAGCACTTCCTTGCCAAACACCATCCTCATCGAACGAGCAAACCAGGCAGCTCCTTCTTCCACGCGGTTCCACTCCCTGTGGCGGAATGTTATCTTTACAAGGCGGACCACGGGTGGGTATCTGAATTGTTCCCGTTCATAGAGCTGATCCTGGTACATTCCTTCGTAATCTCCTGTTGATACCTGTTTCAATACTTGATGGTAGGGGTTGAAGGACTGAATAAGCACAAGTCCGCGGAAATCCTTGCGTCCTGCCCTTCCTGCTACCTGGGTCAATAGCTGGAAACAGCGCTCATGTGCCCTGAAATGCGGAAAGTTTAGCAAGGTATCTGCATTCATGATGCCTACCAGGCCAACATTCCCGAAATCCAGCCCCTTGGTGACCATCTGGGTTCCGACCAGGACATCGATCTCGCGGGCTTCGAACCGTTCAATAATCCTTCTGTATGCATGTTTACCCCTGGTAGTATCCAGATCCATCCGAACGGTGTTCGCCTCAGGAAGCAGCCCAGCCAGCTCCTCAGCCACCTGTTCTGTTCCGAATCCCTTGGTGTCCAGGGTTGAATTCCCGCAGGCCTGACACTGGGTTTCCAGGGCCCGGTGATATCCACAGTAGTGGCACCTCAACTGCTTTCGCTGTTGGTGATAGGTAAGGCTGACATCGCAGTTTGGGCAACCGGGTACATGTCCGCAGCTCAGACATTCCACAATGGGAGCAAACCCCCTGCGGTTCTGGAAGAGAATAATTTGTCGTCCCTCTTTTAACTTGGTCCTCATAGCCTCTTGCAGGCGGCGGGAAAAATGACCCTGCATTTGCTTTTTTCGATAGGCGTCCGCCAGGTTAACCAGTTCCATTTCAGGGAGCAGCACACCACCAAAACGATGTGTCAGGGTCACTAATCCATACTTCCCGCTCCGGGAATTGAAATAGCTTTCCACACTTGGGGTAGCGGATCCCAGTAATACCTTGCCTCTGGTGTAGGATGCAAGTATAATGGCGGCATCCCTGGCATGGTATCTTGGAGCAGGGTCGAATTGTTTATAGGAATTCTCATGCTCTTCATCCACGATGAGGAGCCCTAATGACCTGAACGGGAGAAACAGGGAGGATCGGGCACCCAGGATTACAGAAGCCTTGGAGGCTCCCTTTTGAACATGGTACCAGAGTTCGGCCCTTTCCTGTTGGCTCTGACGGGAATGGAAGGCTGCTACCCGGTCACCAAACAGGGCCTGCAGCCGGCGGATAAGATGCGCAGTAAGCGCAATTTCCGGGACCAGGTAAAGTACCTGCTTGCCCTTCTCCAGATATTCATGTATCAGGTGGCTGTAGATCTCAGTTTTTCCTGAGGCCGTAACCCCGTAAAGCAAAACGGTCTTATCC
>JARRLI010000195.1:0-3639 GCA_037387145.1 Robiginitalea sp.
CACCCTTAGTGCGGAGGACCTTCCAAATACCGGGTCTGCCGAAGTGCAGCTCCCCCGGGTGCCAACCCCCTTTGGCCGATTTATGGTACGGGCATCCGATCATATTTACTTTGCAGTGAACGAAAGTGATTTCACCCTGAACGAGCAGCCCTTTCTATTATATTTTAATGATCTTGAGGTACAAGCCTGCCAACCGGGCGATGCAGTCTTTGAATTTACTTATCAGACCTTTGGCGGGTTTGATGCTCCCGTGGCCCTTGAGGTAAGCGGAGTTCCCTCTTCCCTGAACGCCCTGTTTTCGGCAGATACTGTACAAGTAGACGGGAGTCCGGTGAGCCTTACCCTGTCAGGCACCGAAACGGTGCCCCCAGGCTCTTATCCATTGCAGGTGATCGGTACAGACGGGTCTGCGTCTGTCAGCATCCCCATTACCCTAAGGATCGCGGATGATGATTTTACAGAACCGGTGCTTTTATTCCCGGAGGATGCTGCCCTGGATGTAAATCTGAATCCGGAGCTGCAATGGACGGGTAATCCTGAAGATCTAGCCTATGACTTAGAATTGGCTACAGATCCCTTATTTACCAGCCCCATACTGCAAAGGAGGATCTACGACACCCATTACAAGCCTGGTATCTTGTTGGAGGATACGGTTTATTACTGGCGCGTAAGACCGGTAAATGTTTGTGGCGAAGGTGTTTTTGGGGCTTTCTCCAGTTTCACTACCATTAACTCGGACTGCAGGACCCTTACTGCAACAGGGCTGCCCATACCGATCACCTCTGCAGGACCATCCACGATCACCTCCAGGATTGCGGTAGCAGACAATCAACCAGTATTGGGTGTGAAGGTAACCCTGGATTTGGCCCACAGTTTTGTTTCCGACCTTATCATCAGCCTGACCTCCCCCAAAGGCACCAAGGTAACCCTGGTATCCAATAATTGCGGGGCGGCTAACGATATCAGCGCCACCTTTGATTCGAATGCCCCGCCTTTTGTTTGCTCCAACAATCCGGCTATCTCCGGACTGGTGCGCCCGCTGGGATCCCTGGATGCTTTTGTGGGGGAGTCAAGTTTCGGGGAATGGGTACTTACCGTTGAAGATGTGGTGGCAGCGGACGGCGGAAGCCTTAATGCTTTTTCCCTGGAGTTGTGTGTGGAAGGTGAATTCCGGCCCGATGAAGACCAGGATGGTGTTTTCGACGACGGGGACGACCTTTGCCTTGGAACGCCTCCAGGCGCAGAAGTAGACGCCAACGGATGCCAGGTCTTCCGCTTTCCTGAGAACCGGTTCCTGATCACAGCCTACAGTGAAAGCTGCTTAGGGCTGCAGGATGGAAGGATCGTCGTGGCGGCCACTGAACCATTTGATTACAGCCTGCAGGTGCAGGGGAATACTACAGATTTTACAGACTCCTTTACCAGTACCTATGAGATCGAAGGACTGCCTTTCGGATCCTATACAGTTTGTCTTGGGGGTGCTAATGGAACCGTTCAATATGAATCCCAGTGTTTCCAGATAACGGTGGGAAGCCCGGAACCCCTGGGTGTTCTGGCTACGCAGTCCCTGGACTACGATTTTGTGGATTTGCTGCTGGATGGTTCCGAATATTATGTGGTTACCCTAAACGGACAGACCCAAACTATTAACGACCAGCGCTATACCCTTGAACTCAACAAGGGGTATAACCGGCTTAAGGTGGAAGGGTTCCCTGCCTGTAAGGGAACCTTCGAGGCTGACTTCTTTCGTACGGATCAGCCTGTTGTGGCTCCGAACCCCTTTACGGACCATTTCGATATCCGGATGTTGAATTCAACGGAGGAGGCGGAGGTGAAAATATTCAGTCTTTCCGGCGTCCTTGTCTGGCGTGGGGAACGGATGCCAGAATCCGGAAGTATCCATATCGAGGTGCCGGGATTGCCTTCCGGGTTGTATATAGTTGAAATTAAGCAGAAAGGGATCAGCACCCTGCACAAAATTAAAAGAGAATGAAAAAAGGAATGTTTTTAGGCATTTTGTTCTTGTTGCTGGGTAGCTGCAGCAAGGATGATCCACCCCCCAAGGTGCCGGGGGAAGTATTCCTTTTGTTTCCGGAGAACAATTCCCTCTGCATTACCGGGATTTCTCAGAGCCCCACAACCAGCGAGGTGACCTTCAGATGGGAAGCGGCAACAACTACAGATACTTATGAGCTTTTGGTGACGGAGTTGAACGGATCAACAACACAGCGCCAGATAACCTCCGGTCTCAGTGCCAGTGTGGTTCTGGATAAAGGCGTTCCGTATTCCTGGAGAGTGAAGGCCATTAACCAGGATAGCGGTAAGGAAACCTCAAGTACCGTCTGGCAGTTCTACAATGCCGGCTCCTCCCTATCCTATCCCCCTTGTCCGGCCAGCTTGCTTGAACCCGCCTCAGGAGCATCCGTATTTCCCGATGTAAATAGCCAGGTATTATTGGAATGGGAACCTTCTGACCCGGACAATGACCTGTTGGAAATCGAAGTGTATTTCGGAACGGATCCGGATGCCCTACCCATGTTTGCTTCCCTCTGCTGTGCTGCTGTAAACCTGCAGGTAAGCGTGAGTAGCGGAACTGTATATTACTGGCAGATCCTTTGCCGGGATGAAGCGGGAAACACGTCCCTTTCCAGTCTTAATTCTTTCCGGGCTCTCTGATCAGGTACCGTTAAAGGTGTTCATGGTCCGGGCTACTCCCGCCAATACGAATGACCGGATAAGTGCGGCACTGTGTTCAAGGCGTTCGCCAAGTTTCTCCTGCTCGGATTCATTCCACTTCCCAAGTACATAGTCTACCTGTCTCCCCCTCGCGTATTCGGAACCTATCCCAAAGCGAAAACGAGCATACTGAGTCGTAGTCAGTACCTGCTGAATATCCTTCAGGCCATTGTGCCCGCCATCACTGCCTTTGGTTTTCAGTCGCAGGGTGCCATAGGGAAGGTTCAGGTCATCCGTAATCACCAGGAGGTTTTCCAGGGGGATATTTTCCTTGTCCATCCAGTAGCGAACGGCTTTGCCACTTCGGTTCATAAAGGTAGAAGGCTTTATGCAGAGGACGGATCGTCCTTTGATCCTGAAAGTTCCAATATCCCCGAGTCTTCCCGCCTCGAAAGTAAAATCCTCCTCCCGGGCCAGGGTATCCAGGATCTGGAATCCGATATTGTGACGGGTACCTTCGTATTCTTCCCCTATATTGCCCAGACCGGCGATCAGGAATTTTTTCATGGGATCGGTTTCTTCAAAGAGGGGTTTTTGTGTTGGAAACCATTTTTTAAACCAGCGAACCAAGGGATACGTTTTTTTACAAAATACAAAAAGCACCCCAACCCCGATAAGGTAAGGATGCCTTTGTTCCCTATATGAATTGTTTTATTCTTCAGAAGCTTCTGCAGGGGCCTCAGCAGCAGGTGCTTCAGCTCCTTCTTCGCCTTCTTCAGCTCCTTCTTCACCTTCTTCCAATTCTTCCTCATCTTCCACAACAATAGCCGCACGCGCAGTTTTGACCTGCACGACCACAGTACTATCTGGGTGGAGGATAGCAAAATCGTCGCTCTTGAGCGATTCAACAGAGATATTGTCTCCGATCTTTAATTTGGAAATATCTATGTTGAAGAAATCCGG
>JARRLI010000196.1:0-3639 GCA_037387145.1 Robiginitalea sp.
CCTCCGGGCGGCTAGACCTAAACCCTTTTATAGTATGTATATAAAGGTATATGCAGCCCACCCAGTAATCACGTTCTAAATTTTGTCCGTAGATGTCCACACCTAAGACTGAAAGAATAAGTTTTGCTACCGCTAAGAACATACCGGAATACCCGGATTTCCTGGACATTCAGATTAAGTCTTTTCAGGACTTTTTCCAGCTTGAAACCAAATCTGACGAAAGGGAAAATGAAGGTCTTTACAAAACCTTCATGGAGAACTTTCCCATTACAGATACCCGGAACCAGTTTGTGCTGGAATTCCTGGATTATTTTATAGATCCGCCCAGATATAGTATACAGGAGTGTATAGAACGCGGCCTGACCTATAGCGTTCCTTTAAAAGCCAGGCTTAAACTCTATTGCACAGATCCGGAGCACGAGGATTTCGAAACCATTGTTCAGGATGTATACCTGGGTACCATACCATACATGACTCCCAGTGGCACCTTTGTGATCAACGGGGCAGAACGGGTAGTAGTATCGCAGTTGCACCGTTCCCCTGGAGTATTCTTCGGGCAATCGTTCCACGCGAACGGTACCAAATTGTATTCGGCCCGTGTGATCCCTTTCAAAGGCTCGTGGATTGAATTCGCCACGGATATCAACAGTGTGATGTACGCCTACATCGACCGGAAAAAGAAATTACCGGTAACCACTCTTTTCCGTGCTATTGGATTTGAGCGGGACAAGGATATCCTGGAGATATTTGACCTTTCTGAGGAAATTAAGGTCACTAAGACCGGATTGAAGAAAATACTGGGCAGAAAGCTCGCCGCACGGGTACTCAAAACCTGGCATGAGGATTTTGTGGATGAAGACACCGGGGAGGTGGTATCCATCGAACGGAATGAGATTGTTCTGGACCGGGATACCGTCCTGGAGAAGGAGCACCTGGACATGATCCTTGAGACGGATGTGAAAACCATCCTTCTTCACAAGGAGAATAGTACCCAGAGCGATTACGCCATTATCTACAACACGCTTCAGAAAGATCCGACCAACTCGGAAAAAGAAGCCGTGGAACATATCTACAGGCAGCTGCGTAATGCAGAACCACCTGATGAAGAGACTGCAAGGGGCATTATCGACAAGCTCTTCTTCTCAGACCAGCGTTACAACCTGGGAGAAGTGGGTCGTTATCGAATGAATAAAAAGCTTGGACTTGATATCGGAATGGATAAGCAGGTGCTTACCAAGGAGGATATCATTACCATCATAAAATACCTGATTGAGCTGATCAACTCCAAGGCGGAAATCGATGATATCGATCACCTTTCCAATCGAAGGGTCCGAACCGTAGGGGAGCAGTTATCATCACAATTCGGTGTGGGGCTTGCCCGTATGGCAAGAACTATCCGGGAACGAATGAACGTGCGGGATAACGAGGTGTTTACCCCGATAGACCTGATCAATGCAAAGACCTTGTCTTCTGTGATCAATTCGTTTTTCGGGACCAACCAGTTGTCCCAATTCATGGACCAGACGAATCCGCTTGCGGAGATCACGCATAAAAGGCGGCTTTCTGCCCTTGGACCAGGAGGTCTTTCGAGGGAACGGGCAGGTTTTGAGGTTCGGGATGTACACTACACTCATTATGGAAGGCTTTGTCCGATCGAGACACCCGAAGGTCCGAACATCGGACTGATTTCTTCCCTCTCTGTTTTTGCCAAGGTAAATCAGATGGGCTTCCTTGAAACGCCCTACCGCCAGGTCGAGAAAGGCAAAGTGAACAACAAGGAGTATGTTTTCCTTAGCGCAGAGGAGGAGGAAGGAATGAAGATTGCCCAGGCAAACATTCCTATGAAAAAAGATGGATCTATAGAATCAGAAAAGGTTATTGCCCGGATGGAAGGCGATTTTCCGGTAGTGGATCCGAAGGAGGTCAACTATACTGATGTGGCTCCGAACCAGATTGCATCCATCTCCGCATCCCTGATCCCATTCCTGGAGCACGATGATGCCAACCGGGCACTGATGGGGTCAAACATGATGCGTCAGGCTGTACCGCTGTTAAAGCCACAGAGTCCCATAGTCGGGACAGGTCTTGAACGACAGGTTGCCAAGGATTCCCGTGTACTTATCAATGCCGAAGGTGATGGCGTCGTGGAATACGTGGATTCTAAAAAGATCACTATCAAATACAAGCGCTCGGAAGAAGAACGCCTGGTGAGCTTTGAAGAGGACTCGAAGACCTATGAGCTGGTCAAGTTCCGCAAAACCAACCAGGGTACCAGTATCAACCTGAAACCCATCGTCCGCAAGGGTGACAAGGTAAGCAGGGGGCAGGTGCTTTGCGAGGGGTATGCGACCGAAAGTGGAGAACTCGCATTGGGCCGAAACCTTAAAGTGGCGTTCATGCCCTGGAAGGGATACAATTTTGAGGATGCTATTGTGATCTCCGAAAAGGTGGTCAGGGAGGATATTTTTACCTCCATACACATTGATGAATATGCCCTGGAGGTCCGGGATACCAAACTCGGTGCTGAAGAGCTCACTAATGATATTCCAAATGTATCCGAGGAGGCTACCAAGGACCTGGATGAATACGGAATGATCCGTATAGGTGCCGAGGTCAAGCCCGGGGATATCCTGATAGGAAAGATCACGCCCAAGGGAGAGTCTGATCCGACTCCGGAAGAAAAGCTTTTACGTGCAATCTTCGGGGATAAGGCCGGGGATGTGAAAGATGCTTCCCTGAAAGCACCTCCTTCTTTAAAAGGGGTTGTTATAGACAAGAAGCTCTTTTCGCGATCTATCAAGGACAAGCGCAAACGGAATGAAGATAAGGAATCCATCTCCAAGCTGGAGCTGGAATACGAAGTGAAATTCCAGAATCTCAAGGAAGTTCTGGTTGAAAAACTTTTCCAGCTGATAGGTGGCAAAACTTCTCAAGGGGTATTGAATGACCTTGGGGAGGAAGTGCTTCCCAAAGGCAAAAAGTATACCCTCAAAATGCTCAATGCGGTGGACGACTTTGCCCACCTGGTTGGAGGAAGCTGGACTACTGACAAGAATACCAACGGACAGGTTGCTGACCTGCTGCACAATTACAAGATAAAACTCAATGATCTGCAGGGGAACCTTCGCAGGGATAAATTCACAATTTCAGTAGGCGATGAACTTCCTGCAGGGATCATGAAACTGGCCAAAGTATACATTGCCAAAAAGCGCAAGCTGAAGGTAGGGGATAAGATGGCTGGACGTCACGGTAACAAAGGGATCGTGGCCAGGATTGTACGGCAGGAAGATATGCCGTTCCTCGAGGACGGTACGCCCGTGGATATTGTTCTGAACCCGCTAGGAGTGCCATCTCGGATGAATATCGGTCAGATCTATGAAACCGTGCTCGGATGGGCTGGTCTGAAGAATGGGCGGAAATTCTCCACCCCGATATTCGACGGTGCTACCCTGGATGAGATCAATAAACACACAGACGATGCTGGTGTGCCGAGGTTCGGCCACACCTATCTGTATGACGGGGGAACAGGAGAGCGTTTCCACCAGGCAGCCACTGTAGGTGTGATCTACATGCTTAAACTCGGCCACATGGTGGACGACAAGATGCACGCACGTTCTATTGGTCCGTACTCACTGATCA
>JARRLI010000197.1:0-4557 GCA_037387145.1 Robiginitalea sp.
TATATGCAGCTCATAAGCCACTATAGATAGTATAAAAACATGTTCGCTGCTAATGTCAAAACTCCCTATTGGAGGTGTTATAACTTTTGATAACTTTCCCTGTAAGGAAGCAGGTGAAAAACCTACATTTACACTGGATATTAAACCTAGATTACCATGTCAGAAAAGATTGAACGAATTCAGACCCTGATTCTCGGATCGGGCCCTGCCGGATATACTGCTGCTATATATGCAGCCCGTGCGGATCTGAAACCAGTGGTTTATACGGGAATGGAACCGGGTGGACAACTGACCACTACCACAGAAGTAGATAATTTCCCCGGCTATCCGGAAGGGATTGACGGCCCTACCATGATGGTGCAACTCCAGCAACAGGCCGAGCGTTTTGGTACCGATGTGCGCATAGGAATGGCCACCGCAGTCGAGTTCAGCGATGAGCCCGGCGGAATCCATCGGGTAACTATCGATAATGATAAAGTTGTAGAAGCGAACACCGTCATTATCTCTACCGGTGCCTCGGCCAAATACCTGGGAATTCCCAGTGAACAGCGCCTTAGGGGTGGTGGTGTATCAGCCTGTGCCGTGTGTGACGGCTTCTTCTACAAAGGGCAGGAAGTTGCCATCGTGGGTGGCGGGGATACGGCTGCTGAAGAGGCTTCTTACCTGGCGAATATCTGCAAAAAGGTTACGATGCTTATTCGTAAGGACTATATGCGGGCTTCCAAGGCGATGCAGAATCGTGTTAAGGCCCTGCCCAATATCGGTTTCTTTGTGGCCATAGGGCACAAGCCCAACACGGATATTTTCAAAGGGCAGCTCGAGATGGATGAGACCGGCTATATCCTGACCAAAGGAAAGGCCACCAAAACAAACAAACCCGGAGTGTTTGCCAGCGGGGACGTGCAGGATAAGGAATACAGGCAGGCTGTTACAGCCGCAGGTACCGGATGTATGGCGGCCCTGGATGCGGAACGTTACCTGGCAGCGGTGGAAACGCCCGAAACTATTTCCTGAACCGGATAACTGAAATAATCATCTTCAATCACCAGCTCGAAGCTGAATTTCCGGATCGTATCGAGGGCCTGCATCATGTAGTGATCGCCGTATTCAATGACTTCAATCAACTCGTCCTGGGTAATTTCATAAGTCCCGTATCCGAAGCGCCCGATAGTATCATTCGGGTCCGTGCGCGACCACATCACATTCCCATTGTAATACATCTTAACCTGTCTGTAGCCATCTACCAGTTCTACGGTGTCCACAACGTTTTCTCCGTCAAAATTATAGAAGCTCTGAAGTTCCCAGGTTCCCTCAATGGAGTGCATAGCTTCGGGAGATCTGGTACTTATGGCAGTGGTGGTAATGAAGGTTACTGCTAGGAGTGCCCAACCAAAAATCTTTCTCATGGCTCTGTGTTTTGATATTAAAATAATGTTAAAAAGATACGATAAAATATAGTAAAAGCAAGCCTTGATTACAGTTTCATGAAGAGTTTTAAAAAGAAAGACTTGTTCTAGGCGGATTCTTCAAAAGAGAGCAACAGATTGACCAGTGACCGTAAATGCGTATCCTGATGGGCTGAAGAAATCACAATGCGACTGGGGGAGGTGGCCCCTCCTTCTGCCGCATATTGGAAATCAGTGATCAGGACCTTGTTTTCCAGCAGGTATTTGGATAAAGGCCGATTTCGGAACGTGATAACGGGATAGTCTGATGAAAAATTCAGGAATTTCAGATGTCCGGTCTGTTGCCGCAGAAAGGTTACTGATTCGATGAGCCGCCGGAATTTCTTAAGGTACCAGCCTTCTTCCAGGGCTTCGGCCATAGCGGCAAGCCCCGCGGGTGGTGCCGGGCTGGCTCCCGCAAAAAATCCTGTTTTTCGAAGGGCAGCAATGCGAGTTTCCAAACCGGAAACTACTCCTGAGGTGATCCCCAAAGCCTTTCCCAGTGATCCACACAGGACCAATTCATTAAACCCCATGGCAGCAATGGTTTTCCAGGACCCCGATCCATCCGCTCCGACGATTCCCAGCCCATGGGAATCATCAGCTACCAGGATGCATGCCCTGGGCAACCCCTGTAGTTGCTCCCAAACAGGTCCGGCATGTGTGCTGCTACCCATGGTATCGGTGAACACCACGGGCAGTGTGCCTGATAGCTTTTCTGGACAGTCCTCCACAGCATGGTACAGGGTTTCCCAGTCCGGACTCCGTTGCGTACCCACAGGTAAAAGCGCTTCATGACAATTCGGGCTGAAAAAGCACGGATGCTCCAATGCCCTGAAATAATCAGCGAGCAAACGTGCTGCCAGGAAGCCCGAGGAAAGTGTCAGGCAGGAGGGGCTGGCGATCCATTTGGCCAGGGACTTCTCGGCATGTTCATAGGTTCCCAGCTGTATATTCCCCGTCCGGGAGGCCCCCAAATGGGATCCTATCTGCCGGGTATACCTGGCGAGCAGCCTGAGGAATTCGGGATCGGTCTGCATTCCCAGATAGGATGTACCACCAAAATACAGATAGGTCTGGCCTTCCACCTGCAGTTCGGGTCCGGGAATAACATTTTGTAAAACGTTCATCGCATCATGGTTACCCCACTTCCGCCCATGTCAGGGAAAATAATCTCCCCGCCCTCGTCTATGGCTACGCCGTAGGCAATGTCCTCCTTCAGCAGCATCGCCCCATCCATGTCCACATAATCCAGTTCAGGTAACAACTGGGCTATAGCGGAGATTCCCACGGTGGATTCGGTCATGCATCCGACCATGACTTTGAGCCCAAGGCTCCTGGCTTTCCGGATCATTGTCCTGGCAGGAGTCAGTCCCCCGCATTTGGTGAGTTTTATATTTATTCCATGGAAATGCAGTGCACAACGCTCCACATCCGACACCACCTGGCAGCTCTCGTCGGCAATAACCGGCAAGACCGACTGATGAACCACCTGTTCCATGCCTTCCCAGTCAGAAGCAGGGAGGGGCTGTTCGATGAATTCGACTCCCAGATCCTTCAGAGCTACAGAATTTTCAATGGTTTCCTGAGGGGTCCAGGCACAATTTGCATCCACCCTGAAAACCGAATCCGTGTGCCGTCGCAGTTCGGTTACGATGGCCACATCCCGGTCCGTACCCAGCTTGATCTTGTAGATCGGCCAGGGAGTTTCCATCATTTTAGCAACCATTTTTTCAGTGGTATCCAATCCGATAGTATAACTTGTAATGGGGTAATCTTCCACGGACGTACCCCAAAGCTCATAGAGGGGTTTCCCCTGTAATTTCCCGTACAGATCCCATGCGGCCAGATCCAGGGCGCACCTGGCAAAACTCGATATATCGCAACCATCCAGAAGGTAGTTTAGGTTTGAGGGTTGGTCCGGGGCTGCCCCTTCCACCAGGTCCCGCACCTTTTCAATATCGCGCTTAAGGGAAGCAATACTTACTTCGTAGTACGGATTGGCCGTTGCCTCTCCATAGCCGGTAACCCCATGATGGGTAAGACTGATAATAAGTGTTTCCTGTTGATCGTAGCGTTCTCTGGAGATACCGAAACTATGGGTTAGTTCCAGGGTAAAGGGATGCATGTTTAATTTCACTTCTGCAGGTTTTTAACCTTTCTAATGTAAGGATTTCCACGGATTATAAAAGAAAAAGCCCCGATGCTTCGCACGGGGCCTGTAGGATAAATCCGTTACCTAACGGATTAGTACTTGTTAACGCTGCCGGAGGCTGATTTGCGTGTTTTAACGGTGGGATCTCCGGTGTAACGGATATCAGCACCACTACTGGCATCAGCTGTCAGCTCTTCTGTTACCTGTACCTTGATATCTGCCCCGCTGCTCGCATTGGCCCGGCAAATTTTGGCTGCCATATCCAGGGCCTTGATGTCCGATCCGCTACTGGCATCTGTATAGAGCAGGTTGGCACGGCCTCCCAGCCGGATATCTGCCCCAGAACTGCAATCAGCCTTTACCTGGTCAGCGACCAGTTCGAGTTTAAGGTCCGCCCCACTGCTTGCACTAAGGCGTACCTTGTCGGCCTCTATTACACCTTCTCCTACCAAATCGGCTCCGCTATTAGCTTCCAGGGCCGTGATATCAGGCAGGCTTACATATACACGTTTGGTGGCCCGTCCGATATTCTCAATGGCGTGCACTTTCAATTTACCGTCCTTGATATCGGTCCCGATCAAATCGATTACATTTTCATCGGCTTCTACCCGGATCTTGAAATTGCTGTCCTGGCTGACGTACACATCCAGTCCTTCAGAAGCCGAAATAGCGGTAAAATCCTCGCTGATCTCACGGGTTTCTTCTACGACCTCTCCATTTCCTTTGACTCCTGAGCCAAAATTCATATCCAGCATGCAGGAAGAGGAAAGCAATGCGAGAATAAGGGCGATGGCTAATTTTGCTAATGTTGTCATGATGTTCGTTTTTTGATGTTATAGGTTGTTCGCTTTTTGATGGTGTAAATGTCTTCCTTTTTCCAACGTATTCATTGGAAAGGAAACCGAAATGTCGAAATTCACTCCTGAATTGTCTTTACTGATCGTTCTCACCGGCCTG
>JARRLI010000198.1:0-3632 GCA_037387145.1 Robiginitalea sp.
GGACTTCAATGAGGCCGATGCGATGAACCGGCTGCCTGCTGATATCGGATATGTAAAAGGCGTGCCAATGGGAGGAGACTTACCGGCTGCACCAGATGCAAAGGCAGCCCCTTCATTCCTCGTGGCTGCCTTAAAAGATCCTATTTCGGGGAATCTTGACCGCATTCAGATCGTGAAAGGATGGGTAGATGGAAGTGGCAACCGACAGGAAAAAGTGTATGATGTGGCCTGGAGCGATGCGGATAAGCGCAAACCCGGTCGGGATGGTAAACTGCCCCCAGTTGGAAATACAGTGAATATCAAGGAGGCTACCTGGACAAATACCATCGGAGATCCCGAACTAATTGGTGTTTGGGAGGATCCGGATTTTGATCCGGCGCTTCCAGCTGTCTATTATGCCAGGGTCATGGAAATCCCTACACCCAGGTGGACGGCGTACGATTCCAAGAAGTATGGTGTCACCATGCCTAAGGAAGCAAAAATGACAACCCAGGAGCGGGCCTATACTTCCCCTATTTGGTATACGCCTAATTAAATTCAGTATTCAGGGAGTACAACAGGAGCCCGTTATTGAGATTTTATACTCCTGATATAAAAATTGAGCCCACCGGGAAGATCCGGGCGGGCTCAATTTATTCAACAGGAACCTGATTGGGACTTTAGCCCTGGATACCAGGTTTTAAGGGATGTATACCCAAAGGGCATGCTCATTTGCAGGGAAGGGTAATAACTCCTGGCAGTTATTCACAATCCAGTGCATATGCGTCCTCTTCATCCTTGGTCCAGCCCGCTGGAATATCATCAATTTGCTGTGGACTAACCAGTATACAAGTAAGCGGGTTCCCTTCTATATTAAATTCTCTGAATGAGGGGACCGGTAGGGTAGAAACATCTATTGCCGTTAACTCATTATCTGCCAGATTCAATAACTGGAGGCTTGTATAATCGGCTACCACCAGAGATGTAAGTTGGTTACCCGATGCTCCAATTTTTTCAATACCGGTATTACTGCCAATCAGCAATTGGGTAAGTTGATTGTTTTCAACCCACACAAAAAGCACGTTTGTATTTGATCTGATATCTAATAACTGAAGGGAATTTCCCTTAACATTGAGATCAATTAAGGCTTCAAAATCCTCAATTCCAGACAGGTTGGCAATTCCCTTGTTTTCAAGGTTCAGGTTCTGAACACTTTCAATCCTTGAAGTCGCCACAGAACCGTCAACCTCGTCATCCAGATTGAGTTCCACCAGCGCTGCCTCAAAGTTGGCATCCGGGATTGGGGTGCGGGCCTCGGGGATCGGGGAATCGTCCGTAGTGTCCGAATCCGAATCATCACTGCAGCCAGTCATCACAAGGGCTGCGACCAGCAGGGGAAAAATATATCTTTTCATACTATTTTCTTGTAAAGATACAAATCTTAAAATGGATTGTTCCTTTGGTTCTGGTTAGGAATGTTCGTCTATTCGGGAACCCGAAAGATAAAACCCTGCCCGTGTACATTTTCAATACGCAATTCCGGATCTTCGTCCAGATGCTTCCGAAGGCGGGTAATGAACACATTCAGGCTTTTCCTGTTGAAATAATCGTTGCGGCCCCATATCCGCTTAAGGATATCCCCGTGAGTACAAAGCCGGTTCCGATGACGGTACAGGAAGGCGAGCAATTCGTTCTCCCTACTGGTCAAAGGAATTTCCTCTGAATCAAGCAGGAGGCATTGGTTCTGACTGTCTAACTGATACCTCCCCAGGCGTGCTATGGCATCCGTGGATTCCTCAGCAGGCCCCAGCCTTGATAACAGGGTCTCGATGCGGACAACCAGTTCTTCTTCATCGATAGGTTTCTTAAGATAATCCACAGCCCCCACCGAAAATCCCTTAAGCACGTCGATCTTCATCGATTTGGCCGTAAGGAACAGGAAGGGGATTCTGGGATAGCGTTCATGTATTTGCGCACCCAGGCTGAAACCGTCCATATCAGGCATCATCACATCGAGGACCAGCAGATCGAATGCCCGTTCTTCCAAAAGTGGAAGTACCCCGGTCGCTTCCTTAACCCATACAACATCCATTCCCTTCATTTTCAGATATTCTGAAAGGAGATAGCCGAGGGAAGTGTCGTCTTCAACAAGCAGTAAACGGTACATTTCAGTTATTGTTCAGATCCAAAGGTAAGACAAACTTAACCTCAGTGCCATTTTTGAGATCGCTCCGGACTGTCACGTTTCCCTTATGCCGTTCCGCAACCGTCCGAACATAACTAAGGCCAAGTCCGTACCCCCTTACTTTTTGGCGATCTCCTCCGGGAACCCGGTAGTATTTCTTGAATATATTGTCAAGGGCCTCTGCCGGTATAGGAGTACCTGCATTTTTTATCCGAATGACCAGTTGTTTCCCGATTTTTCGGGCAGAAAACCCGATTTCCGTCTTATCGCCATACTTCCGGGCATTGTCCAACAAGTTATTGATTGCATTTTCCAGATGAAAGACAGAAGCCCTGAGGGGAAAGGGCTCTTCCTGTATCTGATAGGTGAAAGGCTGCCCTTCCAGCTCACATAAGTTCTGGAAATCCCTGCATAATTGCTCAAGTTGGGGCCTGAAGTCCAGTTGATCCTTCTGGATAACGGTCCGGTGGTGCTCCAGGGTACCAAGTTCCAGTACCTTGTCTATATGGGTGGAAAGTTTTTTGGTCTGGGAGAGGATACTCTGGGTAAACTCCCGCTTATCCGCGGCTACCTTTTCATTGAGAATCTTGGCGGCCAGGCTGATTGAAAAGACCGGGGTGCGCAATTCGTGTGTGAGGTTATTGATAAATTCATTGGTAGTGGTAATGATCTTGCGCTGCCAGTAATAGGTTCGTAAAACCCACAGGACCACCATGACGATCCCGGCCAGAAACAAAAGACTGGGAAGGGTTAGGCCATTTAGCTGGGACAAAAAATAGGCGTCCAGTTTTTTGAATTCCAGTTGCAGCACCATGCGCTTACCAAGGTGTTCAGGCAGGTAGCCCTGTAATTCCAGCGGATAGACATATCCATGTTCCTCCATGGTTTCCGCAGCGGCAGAACGGAGGTAATAACTGCTGTCCCTGGCCATGAGTGAGAATCCGAATTCCCGGTCGATCTTATGGTCCACAAGGCGTTCCCTGAGATAATCCTTCAGAAAATATCTTGAAGCATCCGTAAGCTGGGCAGGATCTGTCCTGAAAAAACTCGTATCCTTTTCAAGGGCATTGGCCAGCAGGTAAGTCAACTGGTTCCTTCCGTAAAGATCATCGGTTATTTCAACTCCGGCCTCCGCAATTTTCTCACTGAATTGAACCTGCGCCAGGCGAAGTCCTATCTTCAGGTAACGATACTGAATAATCGCCAGCCCTACGATCGAGACTACAAAAAGGATGATAAAAAGCAACCGTCTTCGGGTCATAAATCACCAGTGATCTAATTCTTTAGTACGCAATCCTGCTTAACCAATTTTAAGAAAATTAACCTTTCATTAATCTAATTTGACTTCCAGTAATCTTATGGAGAGCATTAATTTCTTAGTTTAGCTATTGATAAAGGTACGGCTTTATCGAGGTATAAAAAGTTTAGTTAATGTATGAGAAGGTCGGCAATTCGCCGGCCTTTTTTT